>USEW01000009.1 GCA_900553845.1 uncultured bacterium | reverse complement strand
TTTCTATTTAAATAATTTTTTTTTGTTTATTTTTAAATTTAATTTTTAAAATAAATAAAATTTTCAAAAATTAAAGAAAAACTATTAAAAAATAATAAAAAAACAAGCAAAAAATGCTTGTTTTTATGTTTTTTATTGAAATTTTATTATTTTTTCCAATATTTTTTCTTAAAGTTTTGCTGTTTGTTCCAAATTGCAAGGAACATTCCTGTTGGCAAAATTCTTGTTAGGAAAGCCATAAATTTTGTTGTTGTTCCATAAAGCGAAAATCTTTTGCGTTTCTTTGCACATTTAAGAGCATAGGAAACAACTTTTTTTGGATCATACATAACTTGATAGTAGGTTATAACATCATTTTCGGTTGCTTTTGCGCGTTTAAAAAATTGAGTTTTTGTCCAATATGGGCAAACGCAAGTTACGCTTATTCCTCTTGGTTTAAGTTCTTCTCCAAGAGATACGGAATAACTTTTTAAGAATGCTTTTGTTGCTGCATAAACATTAACGTAGGGAATTGGGGCAAAAGATGAAATTGAAGAAATCTCAATAATTCTTCCGCCGCGAGGAATGTATGGCAGAACAAGTTCTGTCATTTTAACAGTCCCTTTGCAGTTAAGGTCAATCATATTGCAGGATTGTTCAAGAGGGATTTCGTCATATCTTCCAAATTTTCCAAATCCGCTGCAGTTAATTAAAAGTTCAACCTCTGGTTTTTCGTTTTTAAGTTTTTCAACAAGTGCTTCAAAACTTTCATTTTTTGTTAAGTCCATTGGAAATGGAACAAATTTTGTTTTAAGTTCTTTTTGTGTTTCCAAAAGCCCTTGCTCGTCGAGAGCAATTCCCCAAATTTCGTCGAAGCCATATCCGTCAATTTGAAGAGTGAATTGTTTTCCAATTCCAGATGATGCTCCGGTTACAATTGCAATTTTCATATTGTTTCTCCTTACAAAGAATATTATAAACCAAAATGGAAATTTTCAAAATAAAAACGCAAATTTTTCCCACTTTTTTTCAAGTTTACTTGACTGCGATTGGTTAAAGTTGTATGCTAGAACCATAGAAAAAAATAAGGAGATTTTATGAAAGTTTTAGTCATCAATGCTGGCAGCAGTTCTGTTAAATATCAACTTTTCGATATGGACAATGAATGCGTTATGGCAAAAGGGAATTGCCAAAAAATTGGAATTCCAGGAACATATATTAACCACAAATTTAACGGACAATCGGTTAAAATTGAAAAACAACTTGATAACCACGACCAAGCAATTGCTTTCGTTCTCGACCTTTTAACAAGCAAAGAATATGGCGTTATTAAAAGTCTTAACGAAATTTCTGCTGTTGGACACAGAGTTCTTCACGGAGGCGAAATTTATAAAGACAGCGTTCTTGTTACGCCAGAAGTTATGAAAAATTTGGAACTTCTTAAACCACTTGGTCCTTTGCATATGCCTGCAAACATCTCGGGAATTTTGGCTTGCCAAAAAGTTCTTCCTTCGGCGCCTCAAGTTGCGGTTTTCGACACAGCGTTCCATGCACAAATGCCAAAAGAAGCATTTCTTTATGCGGTTCCATATGAAGCATACACCGATTGGAAAATTAGAAGATATGGCTTCCATGGAACAAGCCATAAATTTGTTTCAAATGAAGCCGCAAAACTTTTAAATAAGCCTTTGAAAGATTGCAAAATCATAACAGTTCATCTTGGAAATGGTTCAAGTGTTGCTGCTGTTAAAGATGGGCATAGTATTGACACTTCAATGGGGTTCACTCCTCTTGAGGGATTGATTATGGGAACTCGAAGCGGAGATGTTGATGCATCAGTTGTTTCGTATATTTCCGAAAAACTTAACTTGAAAGGCGACGAAATTGCAACATATTTTAATAAAAAGTGTGGAATTCTTGGAATTTCTGGTGTTTCAAGCGATATGCTTGACATTAACGAAGCAATTAAGGAAGGGAATGAACGCGCAAAGCTTGTTATTCCAATGATGGCACACAGAATTAAAAAATATATTGGAGCATATGCTGCGCTTTTAAACGGCGTTGATGCAATTGTTTTCACAGGTGGAATTGGCGAAAACCAAGAAGATTTAAGAGAGCTTTCAATGGAGGGAATGGAATATCTTGGAGTTGAATTTGATGTTGAAAAAAATAATTCGCTTCCAAGAGGAACAAATGAAGAGATTTCAAAGCCATCTTCCAAGGTTAAAGTTTACAGAATTCCAACCGATGAAGAACTTGTTATCGCGCGCGACACAATCAATTTAATAAAATAAAAAACTAAAAATAAGTTGACAAAAGGGCGTTTTATGATATAATAGCCCAGTAAGTTTATCAAAAAGAAAAACAGGAGGAAAGAAATATGGCAGTTCCAAAGGGTAAGGTTTCAAAAGCTAGAAGGAATTCAAGAAATTCAGCAAACTTTAAAGTTGCAGCTCCAACATTAGTTGAATGTCCAACTTGCCACGAACTTAAAGCTCCACACAAAGTTTGCAAAAAATGTGGAACATACAATGGCAAAAAAGTTATTGAAGATAAGAAAGAAAAAAAGGCTGAATAATTTCAGTCTTTTTTATTTTATTTTTAAAACTAAGATTGAGAGAAATCTCAATTTTTTTATCCGCCAATTCCAAATAGCTTAACAAATTCGGCAGGAAACACGCTTGAAAAAATGTAGAAAGCAACAAGAATTAAGAACAAAACAAGCATAATAATTTTAACAATGCTTTTCCCAACAAGATTAACAACAACAAGAGCGGCAACAATTGTTAGCGCGCCATAGTTTTGAATGTAGGTAACAAGCCCCGGAATTTTTGCAAGGAATTCGTCCATAAAATGCAGGTTGTTGTTAAGAGAAATTAAAAGAAGAGCAATCAAAAGCAAAAAACCTGCAACGGAAACAACCCAGTTTAAAATTTTCTTTAACATTTTTTCTCCTTAAACAATTATATAATATCATATTGAAAAAGTTTTGGCAATATGTTGGGGAAATAATGTTTTTTTGATATAATATAAATATGATAATTAAAGAATCCAGTTTTTTAATTAGTGTTGCAAGCGAGGATAAGCTTCAAAACTTGAACGCAGCGGAATTTGCTTTTGTTGGAAGAAGTAACTGTGGGAAAAGTTCGCTTATCAATTTTTTGGCAAATAAAAAAGGTCTTGCAAAAACTTCTTCAACGCCGGGGCTAACAAAACTTGTTAACTATTTTTGGTTTAATCAAAATCAGGAAAACAAGTTTGTTTTGGTGGATTTACCGGGCTATGGCTTCTCAAAAGCTGGCAAGAAGGCGCATGGGCTTTGGTCGAGTTTGATTGAGGCATACCTTCTTGGAAGTAAAAATTTGAAGAGGGTGTTTGTTTTGGTTGATATTCGCCACGAGCCAAATGAGCTTGATAAAACAATGGTTGAGTTTTTATACTACAATCAAATTCCGTTCACGGTTGTTGCAACAAAAGCCGATAAAATTCCAAAAAGCAAACAGTTTTCGTGTGTTTCGCTTATCGCAAAAACTCTTAAAATTGCCTCGGGAAATGTTATTGTTTCTAGCAGTGAAAACAAAACTGGACGCGACGAAATTTTAAAAATAATTGAGGAAAATCTTTAAAAATTAAATAAAAAACAAAAAAACAAGATAATTTCTTGTTTTTTTTGTTAATTTTATAAATCTTGGCTTGCGTTTTGGTTTGAGTAGTTTTGAAGTATTAAATCGTTTGAACAAATTTTTCCAAGAGCAAATTCAATTGTTTTTGGTGAAACAAATTCAATTTTTTGTTTTGGTGTTTTTGCTTGAATTTCTTTTTGCCCTTCGCTTAAAATACGTCTAAGTTTGCTTTTGAAAGGGGAATCGGGCGCGTTTGTTAAAAACGTTCTAATCCTTGGAACAAATTTGCTTTCAAGTTCTTTTTCAAAAGGGTTGATTTTTGTTTCAATAAACTTGTTTCTTTCAAGAATTCCTTGCTCAGTTTTTGCCATTGCGTCGAGTTTTGTTCTTTCTTCAATCTTTTCTTCAATAAGCTTTTTGTTTTCAATAAGTTTAACACCTGTTTCGTTTGCACGTTTTGTTGCGGAAGAAAGAAAACGGAGAGCCTTTTCTCTCGACATATTTTTAATGTAATGTTTGTTTTTTTCTGCCCATATTGCTCGATTAAGCTGGCATTCGGTTAATCTGTCGAGTTTAACAACATAGAATTTTCCATTTGCAGGAATTGCAAGATTTTTTGCAAGATCATTAACTGCGCCTTGGTTTTTCATTCTTTCAATTGAATCTTCTTCGCGATATAAATCGTCGATTCTGCTTTCAATAATTTCAGCAACGCGCATGGTGTTTGAGTCAACTTCAAGCCATCTAACATATTCGGTGAACGCCTTAACTTCCAAAGTTTTTCGAATTCCATAGTTTTTATTCTTTTCTTGCTCGAGTTTAAGGTTGTTAATTTCTTTTGTTAGTTGTTTCTTTTTGCCATAAGCAGTTGTGAAATAGTCTTCCAAAAGAGCAGCATAGCGAGCGGAAAGAAAATTTAATGCATCAAGAATTTCGTTCTCGTGTGCCTTTCTTGTTTCAAGCATAATTTCGTTTGCTTCGCTAATGTAATTCGAACCCCTTCTTGCATATGGGCTTTCCCATTCTTCGTCCATCTTTTCGCCCTCCATTATTATTTATAGTTTAAACTAAATTTAACGATAAATCAAGACTTTTTTTGTTAAATTTTAACTTGATTATTATGGCAATCTATGATAAAATAAATTTAAGGAGAAAGATATGAAAAAGTTGAATAAAGGTTTTATGTTCTATTTTGGAATTTTATTTGCAGTTTTAGTTGCAGCTTTTTTAATTTGTGTTGTTATCATGGTTTTAAGCCCAGGAACAAGCATATTTGGTCTTAAATATTTTAAGACAGATGACCACGAGGTATACAGCAAAATGGAGGTTTATGAGCAAACTCCAACGGAAGACGGAAGTGTCTACACCTTTAAAGAGGAAGCGTTTTTTACAGACTCATCCTACACAATTAATAAAATTATCATAACTTCAAACGCACACAATGTTAAAATTGTTAAGGCAAACCCTGCGTTTAAAGATCCAAATTCATTCTTAATTGATGTAACAAATTCAACTCACGGGTTTTCAACCGAAAAAGATGTTGAATCATCAAAAAGCATTAGATATTACACCGACACAGGAATTTTGGAAATTGTAGCAAAAGTTCCAGAAGGTTTCTGGGTAACAGGAAATTCAAGTTCAATTCAAGTTCAATTTCCAAGCAGTTTTGAGGCATCAAACATTTCTCTTAAAATTGATGGCGGAAAGGGAAATGTTCATATTGGCGATTCAAAAACAAACTCAAATATGAATCCGAATTGCATAACTTTCAAGAGTGCAGAAATCAAAGCAAATTCTGTTACAGTTTCAGATTATGGTCAAATTGGAACACCAACTCGATTTGAGAATTGCTCTTTTGAAATTGCCGACGGAATGTTTTTCGACTCAGCAATTTTTGCAGCAGATTTAACAATTAAGTCAACAGGCGGAAATGTTAGTCTTCGTGAAAGTGACTTAGCAATTCAAGCAGCAAACGTTATAATTGAATCAAAAAACGCAACGAGTTCATACGGAAACATAACTTGCACAACACTTAATTTAAAAAATATCTATGGCTCACAATCGTTTGGCGAAGTTAATGGATCGGTTGTTGTTTCGGCGGATAGCAGAAAATGTGACTATTCTTTCAAAAAAGTTACAAGCTTGAAAGTTGGCGAGGCGGCAACGGAAACAGAAAAGGAAAAGAGCGCGGAAAAGTGTAATTTTGTTATAGACACTTGCCCAGATGTTGTTTTCGACATTCACACAACCGGCAAAGTGACAATTAAAAAAGCAACCAATGTTAACACAACCGTAACGCTTGAAAAAGTTGACGAAAAGAACTATGCTAATTCGCTTGTTATAACTGGTGCAAAATACGCCCTTTCGTTTACTGAAACAACAGAAAACGAACAAACTTTCAGAACATTCAAAATTGTTTCTTCGCTTGGCGGCGAAATGACCGTTTCCTATGCTATGGACGAAGCGTTTAAAGAATTTGTTGGAACCCTTGACGGAATTGAATTTAAAGTTACATTCTTATCTTTCGATTCTTGGAAAGTTTCCGCAGTTAGAAAAGGTTAGAAATAAAAGACAAAAAAACTTGGCGTTTAGCAACAAGGAGCAAGAAACTAAATTAGAGACTAGTTATTATTTGCACGCTACTTGTAGACACCTAGCATACAAAAGATTGTTATATGCACCTTGTAAAAAAACAAGGTGCATAAAGAAAGAGACAAAAAAGAGAAGTAATTACTTGCAAGCCTCTTGTTGAAAACAAGGGGCTTCTATACTTTGTCTATATGTTGTCTATACTAGTTAGAACTACAGATTTACTCGTTGCCACCCTTTTGCAACCACAAAAGTATAGTTTTAACATAACTTTACACCAGTATTATGCAACTATTGATGTTATATAGAAATTACTTAATCCTACTTTTTTAACTTAAATTAGCTTTTAATTGACTTTTTTGTAAAAATGTGTTATCATTTATCGAAATAAAGTGAGGTATGTATGGCAGATTTTAAAATGGGTGTAAAGATTGGAGAAATTGAACTTAATCTTGAAGGCGAATATGAAGATGTTGTAAAGGTGTTTGCTGATGTTAAAGAAAGTGGTATTGGAAAATTAAATCTTTATGGTGACAATTTGTCCCAAAATAGAAATGTAGTTTATCAACCACAAGTTGGAAACAATCAACCGCTTCAAATTGAAATGCCTAGTAATGAAAACAATGAAAGTTCCATATCTTTACAAGAAAGCAACGACATTCCAAGTCTTGAAGAGATAAAAATCAAAGATATGCCAAAAGGTGAAGTTGAATGGATTTTGGTTTACTCTTCTTTTGCAAGTGATTTTGGAAGTAAAGAATTTGGAAAAACAGATATAGTGAATTTATATAAAGATAATGGCAGGTATAGTGGAGGAAATAGAACAAATTTTGCTACAAATTTAAAGAAAGCGATTTCACCATATAATTATATCAAACCCATCACGAAAGAAACTTATATATTAACTGAAACAGGAAAACAACATTTTAAGAATTTGATTTCTGGAGAAAGAGATTTAACAAAAGTAAAACAGAAGCGAACCAAAGCAAAAATTAATCCTAATATCACATCTTGTAAAATAATAGATTTGGGTTTATCAACAGAAGAAATTGGTTTATTAAAGCAGGATTATGAAGAAAATAAAGATAAACTAACAACTGGAGTAAATAAAACATTGTATTTTATTTATTGGATAAAAGAACATAAAAATGTACAAGAAGTAGAAGCAAACACTATTTACTCATTGCAAAAGATTGTGTCAGATACTAAGTTATTTGATATACCACAAACTTTTAAAAATATGTCAAGACGAAACGGCTTTCTTACTCAATCTGCTGAAGATAAGAACAAATATTCTTTAAACGCACCAGGCGAAGCTCACTTATTGGGTAAAATACTTAGGGTATAAATATGGAAGAATTAATAGTATTTTATAAAAAAATACCAAAGTCTAAGGAACTAAAACCTAGCGAATTAATTCCTTATTTTGCTTATTACTTGGAAACCGTAAACGGCATTATTACTGCTAAAGATATATTGCAATGTTTTGAGATTTTAACACTTCCTGGCTATTCTGGTGTTAGTACTTATTTGATAAGACAATCTGATAAAAAAATTGGCAAATTTATAAAACAAAAGAATGGATATAAGCTTAATCGCATTTACAAAGAAGAGCTTGCCTCTTCTCTAAATGAAGTGGTAGATGTCCCTTTGACAACTAATTTTTTTGATGTAAATTTATTAAAGAATACTCAATATTATTTAGTCAATACAGCGTCTCAAATGTGTAAATGTTATGATTCTGGATTGTATGATGCCGCTCTTGTTCTAATGAGAAAATTGTTGGAGACATTGATTGTTGAAACTTTCGAAAGATTTGGAATAGAAGATGCAATTAAAGATGTAAATGGTAATTATAAATTTTTAAGTGAACTTATACCTGCTTTTTTAAACAGTAAGAAATGGACGGCTAGTAGAAATATAAAAAGCAGTATGGAAAAAATTAAGAAATATGGGGATTTAAGTGCTCATAATAGAAGATTTATAGCTCACAAACCGGAATTAGATGATGTGAAGTTTGAGCTAAGGCAAGCAATTCAAGAATTAGTATTATTAATAGATTATCCTAATTGGGTAATAGATAAGAAAACGAAGTAGCCAGATTGATGGCTGCTTTTTTATTTGTTGATATTTTTTGACAAATCATATAAAAATGTGCTATCATAATTATGCGACACAATTTCATATTTTTTCTAGTCTTGTAGGATGGCTATTTTTTGCCTTTCATACAAATACTTCCACCTACTAAGACTAGGAAATTGTGTCGCAACAATGGAAGGTTTGTTTTTGATAGGACTGTGCCTTCCTTTTGGAAGGCACTTTTATTTTTATGAAATGCCTTCACTAAAAGGCGGTGATAAATGAAAAAATGTCCAAAGTGTGAATTAAACTGGATACAAGATAATGAAGATATATGTTATCTATGCGAGCCACAAATTCCACAGCACAAAGAAAAAGCAATCACTTTCTATGATTTAGGCTTAAAAGTTGGAGATTACATAATTTTTACGAAAGATGAAAAGTATAAAGCCAAAATTATAAGTGATAAAGCAATCTTATTTGAAAACGAAGAATACCGCATAACCCCACTCGGTCAACTTTTACTTAAAAGAATTGGAAACCCCAGGTATATGCAACTGACAAGTGGTTTTGGTGTTTTTAAGTTTGATAAGCAAGACAGAAATCTTGTTTACAGATATTTACGACTAAATAACAAAGACACCTAATGCCCCTATTGTTTGAACTCGTTGCAAACACTTTGCAAACGAACAAACAAATCAATTAATAAAATATACCAATGAATAGAAAAGTCATTGCTAAATAAAGATTTTTGAAATATAAAAAGTTTAGGTTATAAGGCTTTACAGCAAAAATTTGCTTTTTTATAATAAACAAAAAAGGAGAAAAAAAATTATGAAATGGTTAAAATGGTTAAATCTTGCTCAAACAATTTTACTTGCTATTGTAGGTATTTTACTTGCAAACTTTCAAACTATCACACAAGCAGGAATGATAGTTTTTGAAATCTTTGTCATACTCTCTCTTGCAATATCAATAGTAATGTTTGTTATTCAAGTAAAGAAAAGCAAGAAGAAAGAAGAAAACAAATAAAAGAGTTACTTGCTGAAAGAAAATCACAACACAAAAAGACGCCGTAAATGAAGTGAACCCTGTAGGGGTCGCTCAAAAATAGCGTCTTTTTCTTTTTAAATTGGTGCAACCGAGAAGATTCGAACTTCCGACCTATCGCTTAGGAGAAAAAACTTAGTCCCGGAAAAGCCTTCAATAAATTTCAAACCATATTAAAATATGATGTTATTTGAAATATTTTCATTTCATTATAATAAGTTTTGTGCGATTTGTCAAATCATTCAAATATTTTGTGTTTTATTAGTATGGTTTTTTGTATGTCGTAATTAGTCAAAAATCAATCTTTACTTCTAACTAAAAATAAAAAGCCCTTTTACTTGAATAAAAAGTAAAACATCAGGGTTTAGTTAGGAGTTAAAGTAAATGAAAAATATAATTAAACCAAATGACTTAGTTAGAGTAAAGGTCGTTAGAAATCAAATATCAATTAAAAATGTAAATACTTGCAATAAAAAGCCAACGATAAAAAGACTTGCTGGAAACAAACATTTAGTTTTGAGTACTGGCGAAATAGCCGAAAACAACAAGTGTTTAACTCGTGGTGAAAGTTATAGAAGCCTGCTTGAAAGCAATATTAGATTGCAAGACCTTATTAAAGAAAACACTGTTGACTGTAGCAAAATATTATTACTGACTTTAACATATACTGAAAAAATACTTGACACGAAGAAATTAAGCGAAGATTTTAAGCAGTTTATCAAGTACATTAGAAAAACTATAACGCAATTTGGTAAAATTGAATATATAAACACTTTTGAAAAAAATAGTAAAAATCTAGGTTTTCACATACATGCAATATTGTTTTTTAATAGTTCTACTAAAAGTGTATTTTTGCCCGTTGAAACCATAAATGAAGCATGGAGAAAGGGTTTTGTAAGTGTTGGCAAACCAAAGCAAAACAAAGAAGTATATTTCTATCTAACTCCACACCTCGCAAAAGAAGTGACAGAAAGAAATAGTCATATGCATAACAAAGCCTTAATGCAAATGACTTTGCCTGCGGGATTAAATCTGTACCACTATTCTAAAGGAATTAAAAAGCCAACGATTTATACAGATACTTATGAAAGTGTGCAAAACTATTTAAAACAAAACCAATATGTTTTTAAAAATGAACAGGTTTATAAAAATTCTATGCAAACCTATAATGGAAATAATTTATACTATGTTAAACAAAACTATATTAAAGTAGATAATGCAATGCAGTCAAAACGCAAACCAATATAATAACAATGTCAAATTAATATAATAAAATTATTATATAATTTACAAACTAATTGAAATGTGTGGCTAATAATTTTACGAAAGAAAAAAGGACGCTACCCCTTAGATTTCGCCCTAATGTTTGATTTTTTATATAAAATTAAAATCGATGCACTTAAGACTTGTAAAATTTGTCAAAATATGGTATACTTACTAAAGTTTTAGTGAGGTTATATGAAGTACAAAAGATTTATTATACATCGATATAAAGGTATCAAAAAAGATGTTGTAGTTGATTTAGATACAGGTGAGCAATTATTGGCATTAATTGGATTGAATGAGTGTGGGAAAAGTAGTATTTTAAAGGCAATGCTTGCCTTTGACTATGAAAACGATAAAAGATACGAACAAGAAAAGCATTTAAAAGATTTGGTTAATTATTATCAAACAGAATTGCCAGCCGAATTAAAGGTTTCAGCCGAAATTAGACTTGAAAATGATGAAAACTTTAAAACTGAGTTATTTAGTTTAATAAAAAGTTATAATTATTTTGACGAATTTGGTGTTATTAAACCTACACAAACAAACGAAAACGGAGAAACAATAGTTTTAGATGTTGATGAAAATTCGGAGTCGTTTGTAAAACAATACAATTCATTTTTAAGTAAAGATGTGATAATAACAAGAGTTTATAACGAGAATAATCCTAGTGAATACATTTATAGTATTGAGCATGAAAAATTAAATGCTCTTTCAAATGAATTTGCTCAACATTTGTGTAAACTTATAATCAAGTATTTGCCGATTTGTAACTACCTACACAGTCGAACAGACATTGAAGAAGAGATTGAAGTAACTGAATCTAACAAAAATAACTACTGGAATGTTATTTTTAATAATTTGTTTATTCAATCTATAAATAAAACATTACTAGAGGTAATAAACGAGCCTAATCGAAATATTAGAAATCAAAATTTAAATGTAATAAAATTTTATCTAAGCAATCAATTTTCTAATGCATGGAAAGAATTGGGGCGAGATGAAAATTTTACGGAAGATATTAATTTTGAGTTACAGATTGAAAACAATAAATTAGTAATATCTCTAAATGAACAAATAAAGGGAAATCAATCGTCACAAAGTTTTAAAATAGTTAACCGAAGTGATGGGTTTCAATGGTATTACTCATTTATTATGCAATTATTGTTTAATCCTTTTGTAAAGGGAGAATACAATAAATCTGTATTGTTTTTATTAGATGAACCTGGAATGTACTTAAATCCAGTCGCACAGATTAGTTTATTAAAAAGATTTAATGAAATAACAAAATTGAACAAAAATACTCAAATTATATATACAACTCATTCCCACCATATGTTAAACAGTCAATATTTAAATCCTTATCAAGTATGTATAGTTGAAAAAGATAAAAACGATTTAATACAACTTTATAATTTTAAGAATTACCCTAAAAAAGGAACTAGATTATCAGCGTTAAGTCCACTTTTTGATTCACTACAAATACCATTTGATGAACGAGTTATTGGGAATAAAAAAGTTGTTTTAGTGGAAGGTATACATGATTTTTATGCATTATCATTGTTTGGTGATTTTGGTAATGATTATTATATTTATCCTTGTGCAGGAGCAACTACAATTGAAAAAAATATAGCATTTTTTATAATGCTAAAAACCGATTATGCTTATTTGGTAGATAATGATAAGGAAGGGATTGAAAAGGCAATGCACTCTATCGAAGATCATTATGAGAAAAACCGAGGCGTTTTTTTACCATTCGATGGTTATAAAAAAATTGATGATGGTTCCATTGTCCCTAATGGTAAGTTTGAAATGGATAATATTTTTAGCGATGTATTAAGTGAGTGGTCCAGTGAATTAGGATTTGTAAATGCGACTTATCAAAGGTTAATTGAATATATGTACCATAATAAAAATAAAACTAAAGTAAAGACTTTGTTGAATAATGAAAATATAAAATTAAAATTTCAAAAAATTAAAGCAAAGATTTTGGAAATATTATAAATAAAAAGCAGATGATAATGGCACATCTGCTTTTTAAATATTCGTAATCAAAAATTTAACTATAAATCATAAAACCTTGTTTTTATTCACTTTTAAGTAAGTTTATTATAGCCTCTTTTTTTATTTGACTTACATTTTTTAGCAAATCAATAATTGTTTTATCTTTTTCATAAGCGTAAATATCATAATAAAAAAATTCAATCGGGGTTGACCCACAGGCTTCAATAATTTCAAGCAATGCAGAAACTGAAGGTTCAAAGCTATCATTTTTTGACTCTAAACGAGAAATATATGCACTATTTTTACCAATACGCAAACTTAAATCTCTCGCAGAAAGTCCTGCCTTAGTTCTAAGTTGACTAATACGAGCAACAACATCATCTTTATTCATAGCACACCTCATAATTTTAATCTAAATAAATTATAAAGTATTATTAGCACGCAATATATTTATGATACTTGTAAAAATTACATCTTGTGAAATAATAATGCACAAATATGTGCAATGTGTTGCTTTTAGGTTCATTTAGTGATATAATAATGACATGAGATGTGATTTTTGGGTGCTTTGCACAACAAAAATGCAGTTATAAGGAGTGTTTATGAAAAAAATTACTTACGCATTATGCTTACTGTTTGTGTGCTGTTTATCTTTTATGTTTGTTGGTTGTGATCAACAATCAAAAAACGACAACATAACAGCAATCATCCTTGATGGGGAAAGTGCTGGATTTACTAATGGTGTCGCAACATACATAGTGGGAAATGAAAATCAGCCAAATCCAGTTAATGTTGCTGTTTATGGTGCAACAGAGAATGGCAATATTGCTTTATCAAAAGACATTGATTACACGATTGATTTAGGCAACCTAAATTTTGAGCAAGAAGGAACATATACTATTACTTACGCTTATATAAAGGATGCTACAATAAATAGCATGCTTAAAATAATAGTTAAGCCATCCTACATTAGTTTAACCCAAAATCAAACGGATGAAATTGTTAATATGTTAGATTATAGTATTAGTGATTGGAATAATATTGATATAACATTAAAACAAATGATATCAGAAGATAAATATAGAACAATTAGTGGAATAATAGACCAAGATACAGATAATAGTTTTGTTGAAGACTATAACCCTCAGAATGAATATTTAACAAGGGTTGTTTCAATCGATGGAACAGCATATAAATATATTAATGATATCCCCACCCAAATAATAACGAATTTAAGTGAATTGGAAGTGTCTATTAATGTAGACAGTGCAAAAACCGAAATCAATAATTTCTTTAATGAGTATCCAGAAATTAAGACGATGGATATGTATACATTTGTTGGTGCTAAAAAATACACTAAAACCAATGAAATACACATTGTCTTTACTATAAATGGGAATGGGGAAGCAATGCTTGGTGCAGATGAATTATATCTTATAATTCAATTAGACAATGACAATAATTTTTATGGATATAAACAGCGAATGTTAAAAGAAAATAAAATTGTTTTAGAGCAAGCGATATCTAACAAAATGGATGAATACTCTTTACCAGAGTGGTTTAATATTGAAGATTTTGCTAATATAAATGATTAAGCCAAAAGCACACAACTATAAACAAAAATCTCCGTTATATTATTATGACGGAGGTATTTTATGTTAAATATTTATGATAAAAATGGTAAAAGGATTGGTTATATAAAAACGGGGCAAATATCTTTTTGTTTTAGGGATAATGGAAAACAAATCGGCAAAATTGCTCAAAATGGTAATAATGTTTATTTATATGATTACAACAACAATTTGATTGCAAGATATAATGGAGCAAACACATATAACAAAAATAGCAATTTGATAGGGCGAGGCAATTTGCTTTATGTACTTCTCTATCCACAAATTGCAAATATTAGATAAATTACTATTGAGAGCCTTCAAATGTAGTTGAAATGGGCGAAAATATTAGAGTCGGTAAAATGTGCGTAAAATGATTGATAAGTAAAATAAGCCTTTTAAATATAGGCTTATTTTTTGTTTGTGAGTTGAGTTGCTAAATTGAAAACATATTTTTTTATACAATTCTCTAATTCCCAATTCAAGAAATTATTATCGGTATTCTTATTTTGCTCTTCAAGTGTGTTTGAAAAGATTTCAATAATTTTTTCAACTTCAATATTTTTTATACCTAAACATGAGATTGATTTTTTAAAACTTTTTGTGTAGTTATCGTAATCATGAGAATACTTGTAGTTTTCAAAAATTTTTGACAAAGAATCAAGTAATTCTGAAAGCCCATCATTTTCTAATAATAAATTTAGAAAAAACAACCTTTTAAAATTGTAATTTGGCAAATCTAAGTATTCTTGTAATTCATTTCGAGATGTCAATTCACTTGTTGTTGCTTTTATTATGTTATTAACCGCCAAATTACTTATACCTATAGATTCTAAATTCTCTTTAGTTGTTTTATATAAACTATCGCAGTCATCAATAATGAAGTATAAAAAATTTATATTATGTGCTGGCTCTATGTTATTTAATAATTTATAGTATGCCATTAAAAACTCAAACTTAGGGGAAGCATCTCCTTTGAAATATTTAGTAATGCTTTGTCGTGTGTATCCAGTAGAACGACTGATTATATTATAATTCAAATCGTATTTAAACATTGAGTCATTCAGTTTTTGTTTTAATATTTTTAATGTGTTATTTTCGTTTGTTTTGTTTAATTTATTCTCCAATTCAATTCTCTCCTGTTAATAAAAGTTGCTTTTATTATATCATAAAAAATCAAAAATGCAACCTTTTTTACTTATTTATTTAATTATGTAAAAAAATATTGCAATACCATTAACTAAGGTGTATATTAGAGCCAAACTTTATAGTTTTATTACTCCCGAAAAAAGGGATTTGCTCATTTATTTGGGTTATCTCTCAGAAAAAGTATGATTAAAAAGGAGGCGCAATTATATGGGATATAGGACTATTGAACAGGCTTATGAAATTATCCATGAATTTGACAATGGCTCTGCTATTACAAAATACTTTTTGCGAATGTTATGCAAAGGTGGTCAAATACAAGTAATCAATGTGGGTTCAAAATTTCTTATAAATATGGACTCACTATTCCAATTTCTAAATATTAACATAAAGGAGAATTAAAAAAATTATGAATATTAAAAATTATATAAAAGTTGTAGATAATGAGTTAATGGAGTTGTTGGGTGAAGAGCCTATATACTTCATTCACGCTCAATTTAGAGATACTGTAAATGGTGAAATGCGACTTTTTGAAAAGCACATTAAGTTTAGCAATGAAAATAATAAGAATTTACAAAATTATTTTGTTGAAGAACTAAATAAGTTTATTGAAGAAAAAGAAAACAATTGTATTTATGAATTTGTACCTTATGAAAATGCAGTTTACACCTTTGTCTTAAAGCGAAAACAATACAAAAGTTGGACTGCAAAAGTGTTTTATGATGACAAAGAAAAACAAGCTCATATGCACTATCTAAGATTGGCGCAAGAGCGATATATGGAAAAGGAGGCAAAGTTATATGGCTACGCTCTCTAAAAGAATATTAAAAAATGGAAAATGTAATTATGCTATACAAATAAAGATTAAGACTCCAAGTGGAAAATCAAAGTTTGTTTGTACTACTTGGAAAAACGAAAATAATTTATCTGGTGTGCGTGCTGAAAAGGCAGCCATTGCTTATGCAGAGCAATGGGAAAAGGAGTATAGGAGTGGTCATATTCATGAACTTAGTATGACAAATTTTAATCAATTTGCAAACATATGGCTGAAAACAAGAAAAGGAAATGTATCTGATAGTTACTATATTCGAGCACAAGAATGTATTGAAAAATTATCAAACTTTTTTGGTGATAGACATTTTAAAGATTTAAAAGCATTTGATATTCAACAATTTTTTGTAGAGATGAATGATGCTACATATACTACAACCAAGGCTGTTATAAAACCAAACAAACAGGAAGAATTTGATAAAATTGCAAGTGGCTTTGGTATAAGAAAAGTAAGCAGTGAAGGTTTATTTACACGCCCTACACTCTATTATGCACGCAAAGGTGAACATATTGAGTTTGAAAGTGCAAAAGCGATTTGTACAAGGTTTGGAATAAGTGTGAACGAGTATTTTGATAAAATTTCAATTCAAAAGCATTATAAAAAAGAAAGCATAATGAAATATAAACGAGTATTAAGTACAATATATAGTTACGCTATGTCAATAGAACTTGTTGATAAAAATCTAGCGTCAAGTGCGTATCTTAAAAAAATTATAGGTGGCGAGCCATCAAAAGACATAGATATTTTAAACGAAGAAGAATTTAATAACCTTATTGAAGTTTTAGGAAAACACGATATATGGCAAGTTATACCGATATATCTTTTGGCAACTACAGGAATGCGTACTTGTGAAGTTTGTGGACTTGAATGGAGAGATATAGATTTAGAAAACAGAAAAATCAAACTTAAAAGAAATCGTTTGTATATATCTGGTAAAGGTGTAATTGTTAAAGAATTGAAAACAAAATATTCTCAAAGAACTATACCAATATGCAATTTGCTTTATGATAAACTTGTCTTATTTAAAAAGGCTTATGATATGCTAAGTGTAAATGATAAAAAATTTGATAAATGTGGTGCAATTTTTTGCAATATAGACGGAACACCTAGATTCCCACACTATCTTAATCACTTACTTGCAAAATACTTGACTGAAGCAGGTTGTAAAAAAATCACTTGTCATAAAATGCGACATACTTGGATTACAAGAATGATAAGTAAGGGTGCAAAAATAAATATGGTATCTAAATTAGCAGGTCATGCTAATAGTGATATAACTTTAAAGATTTATACCCATTACTGCCAAGACATTGATGATTCAATAGATATAATGGAAAAACTATTTGAAAATAGTTGAGATAGTTTAAAAGATAAATAAAAAAATGGTAGGTATCAATCAAGATAACCTACCATTGATAATATTCAGCCGTCAAGGCTTATTTGGTGTTCCCAGCAGGACTCGAACCTGCAATGCCGACTTAGGAGGTCGGGGGTATATCCCTTTACCTATGAGAACATAAAAATATATAAAATTTAGGAGTAAAGATTGTGAAAGTATGGTTTTTTCTGATAAGCATAAATGTTGGAATGCTTGCACACCCTTATTTTACTAAGGTTTAGCCCTGTAGCCAAACGGATAAAGCAAACCCTTAGGAGGCGATTGCTCTATCCAGCTGAGCTACGGCTGCATGTTTGAACATTGCAATTATATCACATAATCTTTTGAATTATCAATAAATTGTGAAAATTCTTGCATATTTACATATGTTGGAGGTTTGTTATATTCTTTTATGCAAGTTACATATTCTTTTAAAGGTTTAATACAACTTTCAGCAAATTTAATTTGATGTTTGGCTTGCCATTTTACAGCGTCGCTAATGCTTTTAAATGTGAAAATGCCTTTATTTGAAAAATCTGAATGCTCAAAAATTTTCCATGTGTCATTATATTGATACATCAAATATGTGTGGCAAAAACCCGAGTTTTGAATTCCGTCTTGATAAGCAGAAATCCAAAATGTTTTTACATTATATCCATTTTTGCTAAACCATTCTCTTTCAATTTCAACTTGGTCGTAACAATGTCCAACACCATCTTTCAACATTTCTTCAACCGGACGCAATTCCCATTGTGTTTCACAAATACGCTGGAATTCAGCGGTGTTGCTGTTATAATATTTGTTCCCTTTTTTATCTATAACGCCATATTTAAAGTTTTGGTCTAAATATTTCATTAGTTGCTCTGGAGTTTTTATTTCTTTAAAAGTCATTTTTTTTCCTTTAACTATTACTGGAAAATTTTTCTTTGGTTAAGGCTGTGATGTCGGTTACGGAATCGTCTTTGGAAATTTGATGATAGTTTCCATTTTCAAACAAATATGCTTTTCCGTAAATACATTGAGATGTTCCATTATCGAAAATGTAAGCTCCGTCAGAGTAGGCAATGAATGGGCGAACCATGCTGTCGGGGATTGAAATTTCTTTTAAAACGTTTTTGCCGTCGAGCACATCGTTTATGCGCTCCTCAAAGTGGGGGAGAATGCTTATGTTGGTTAACCCTAAGCCTTTGATGTATCTTTTGAAGAGTGGATTGATGGATTCTCCTTCGAGCTCAGGTTGGGAATATACAATTTCGGCGGAGTTCATTGAGCCGGCGCTTTGACCAATAATTAACGCATGAGAGTTTTTAATTATTTCTCTTAAATTAATCTTTTGGAAAAACTGATTTTGCGTTGGAACATGGCCGCCACACAAGAAAATTAAATCGGCCTTTTCAATAAATTCCTTTGTCTTTTCTTCTGTCCTGCTGTCTAAAATAAAGTAATTTTTAAAAGGATATGTGATTTTAAAAGAATCAAAAGTGGCGTTTGCGTAAATATCCGTTACGTCAAAATTAAATTCGTCGCTTGCAACAAAAACAAAATTTTCTTGTTTTGGCGTTAATTTTTTAATCAAATCCAAAATTCCATTTTTGTTGCCAAAATTTTGTGCAATTCTTTTGCCGTCTTCATCTTTATAATATAAATCCATGCAACTTGTTAAAATGAGTTTCATTGGTTCTCCTTTTAAAATTTTGATTATTTTTGAAGGGTTAACACTTGTAATTGTGAAATTTTTTGATTTGGAAATGTGGTTTTTGCCAATTTTAAAACATAAAAATATTGCTCTTTGCTAAGCCAAAAGACCGTGGGCAAAAGAGATTTTCTTATATAAAAATATTTTAACACTAAAAATTTTCATAGTCAATTTTTTTGCGTTTAAGGGAAATTGCTTGTTTGAAATGGGGGATACAATTTTTTTTGCGTAATTAAAGAGTAAGGAAAACTTGAAAGGTATAGCAATCTTTTAAGCATTTTTTGCGGGCGAATGAAGCAAAAATGGATTAAGCCTTGAAGTTAAGACGCGCAGGATTAAGAAGCAGTTTCTTACGCAAAGCGCGGGAATAAAAAACAAGGCGAGTTATTTGCCTTGTTCGTTTATGTTGTTTTTGGTTAGGTCTTTTTTGTAGAATAGAAAATCGCCGTCTTGGGTTGGGGCTGAAAAACCTTGCGAAAGAAGAATTTTTTTCATTGCTTGATTTTCGGGCAGTGTGTAAACTTTTATTTGCGAATATGTTTTTTTAAGAATCATGGCATTGTCATTGCCAAAAACTTCGGCAATTGCTTGGCTTCCAATTCCTTGCCCGCGGAAAAGAGGGTTAAGGATAATGTTATATAGATTAAGCGCATTGCCAGATTCTTCAATTCCAAGCATCATTGCAACAGCGGGTTTTGAGCCAACAAACCCCAGAAGTTCAAAAAATTCTCCGTTTTTCATATCTTTCAAACATTCGTTTATGCCGCGAGCGGTTGTTGTCCAATCTTGTTTCTCCATGCAAAGATTATGTCGGTCGATGTTTGACATCCAACTTTCAATTAAAATTTGGTCGGTTTTATCAACTTTTTTCCATGAAATTTTCATTGCGTATATATTACACCCAAAAACTGAAATTTCAAATTTAATTTTCGTTATTTAATAATTTTTTTAATATAATTTAAAACATTTTGTTAAGGCGAAGCGTTCATATTGTCGTCTAAAAAACATTTTAATTAAATTGATGGGTCTTTGCTGTGCGAAGAAAATTAAACATAGAAAATACTTTTTAAAATAAAAAAACAAAAGACAAACCTGTTAAGTGACTAACAGACTCCAGATGAAGAGTTAGAGATTTTAAATTAGAATAAAATAAAA
>USEW01000008.1 GCA_900553845.1 uncultured bacterium | reverse complement strand
TTATTTTAAATTTAATAAATAATTATTTTAAATTATTTTTTCATTTGTTCCATAACTTCTTGAGCAAAGTTTTCTTGTTTCTTTTCAAGTCCTTCACCAAGTTCATAACGGGTAAATTTAATAATATCAAATTTACCTTCGATTAACTGTGCAATAGTTTGATTTGGGTCTTTAACAAAAGATTGTTCAAGAAGACATTTTTGTGCCATTAGTTTATTAACACGACCTTCAACAATTTTAGCACGAATATTTTCAGGTTTTTTAGCCAGGTCTTCTTTGCCCATTTCAATACGAGTTTCTTCATCAATAACATCTTGAGGGATTTCATCACGTGTAATAAATTGTGGAGCACAAGATGCTATATGTAGGCATATGTCTTTTGCAAGAGCATCATCTTTAGCGCTAGTTTGAATCATAACACCAATTTTTCCGTTGTGGACATAAGTAGCAAGATTGCCTTCATATGTTTCAAAACGACGTAAAGTTATTTTTTCACCAATTGTAGCTATTTTTTCTTTTATTTTATCTTCGACAGTTTTTGACTCATCACAGCAAGCATTGGAAGCTAGTAAAGTATCAACATTTGCAGGTTTAGTTTTTAAAATAGTTTTAGTTATACAATTAACAAATTCTTTAAACTCTTCATTTTTTGCAACGAAATCAGTTTCACAATTAACTTCAACTATTGCACCCTGATTACCTTCAACAAGAGCACAAACAACGCCTTCAGCAGCGATTCTGCCCATTTTTTTATCAGCAGAAGCTATTCCTTTCTGACGCAAAAATTCCATTGCTTTTTCCATATCACCATCGTTTTCAACAAGCGCTTTTTTAGCATCTAAAATACCGGCACCTGTTTTTTCACGAAGTTCTTTAACCATTTGAGCGGTAATTGTCATAATATAATCCTTTCTACTTTTTTATTAGATTAACGCTATATAATAAGTATTTTGACTTATCTTTTATTATTTTTCAACCGGAGTTTCGATATTTGCATCTTGAGCACTTACAGCTTTAGCATTATTCCCGCCTTGAGCTTTGTTTTCGCGAAGAGCTTTACCCTCTAAAATAGCGTCAGCAATTTTTGCACTTACATATTCAATAGAACGAATAGCATCGTCATTTCCCGGTATAATATAGTCAATACCATCAGGGTCAGCATTTGTATCAGCCAGGCACAATACAGGAATGTTTAACTTATTCGCTTCTTTAATAGCAATATCTTCCATTTGTTGGTCAATAATAAATAACATATCAGGCATACCGCGCATTTCTTTTATACCACCTAATGTTTTTGAAAGTTTAGCTAATTTTCTCATTATTTGAGCAACTTCTTTTTTAGGTAATTTTTCAATATGCCCTGAATTTATAAAATCTTCTAATTCTCTTAACTTGTTGATACGAGTTCTAATTGTTTCAAAGTTTGTTAGCATACCACCTAACCAACGACGGTTTATATAATACATACCGCAACGTTGAGATTCATTTTTCATAATATCAACAGCTGATTTTTTAGTACCAACGAAAACAATATTTTTACCACGGGAAGCAAATTCACGTGCAGCGGCACAAGCTTCATCCAATTTGTCTGATGTTTTACGTAAATCAATTATATAAATACCGTTACGAGCCGAAAAAATATAAGGCTTCATTTTTGGGTTCCATTTTTGGGTTTGGTGTCCAAAGTGCACACCTGCTTCAAATAACTCACGCACTTGTGTGGCTGTTGTTTCTTCTGTCATTTTTTTCTCCTTTAATTACTATTCTTTGTCTAACACTTAGAATTTAATTACCTCATTACATTTTTGTATTTATGTAACTAAGCATGTTTTGCCTATCAGCTTATTAAATTCCATATTATAATTTTAAAACAAACATGAAAAAAAGGGAATTTTTTTATTGAGTATCTATTTTATTTTGCTTAATTTTTGTTATTTTGGCAGATGCTAGTTGTCTTTAATTAAAATCTTTTTTAAAGAAGTATTGTTTGTCTTGACAAATTTTTATGTGGAAAATAATATTTTTAACATATAGATGAGATGGTTTGTGTTTTTTATTAAAAGGGAGGTATACTTATGAAAGTAAATTTTATGCAAAATACTCTACAGTTTGCAAAATCGAATGTGAACGCATCTAAAACAACAAAAGAATCAAATATGCCAAAGCTAAAGCAATTAAATAAAGATACTGTTTCTTTTGGAATGTATGGTATTAATCGTCAAGATGTTGAAGAAATGCCTAGCATGATGATGACATATAAATCAAATGTTGTTCAATATCATCCTTATAAAGATGATGATATTGGTAATTTCAAAAAAGGTGATACTATTTCATCATCGCATGAAGAAACTCCTGCGTATGGTATAGGACCATCATATAAAATGGAACCTATTTATCAAACAATAACTGAATATACTACAGTAATGGGAGAACGTTTACCATATACAAGAGCTGAAGCAAAAAGTATTCCTAAAGAAGTCTTAAAATCTGTTGTAGACAAGTTAGAAAATAATGCAAAAAAACTTCCAAAATAAGTATAAGTATAAGAATAAGTAATAAAATGATTAGCTTTAAAAGCTAATCATTTTGTTAATTTTTTAATTATTCGTACCTTATGCCGGCTTTTTCCAACCGTTTCAATGCTTCTTCAAGTTTTGCTGTTGGTTGTACAATTGATAATCTAAAGTGATCATCACTCATATCACCAAATGCAATACCGGGGGTCAAAACAACACCTGTTTTATCAAGAACCATTTTGCAAAATTCCATTGAGGTGTATCCTTTTGGAACTTTTAACCAAAAATACATAGTTGCAGGTGTTCGTTTCATATGCCAACCTAATTTATTCATGCCTTTTGCTATTGTTTCACGTCGAGAGTCATATTTATTCATTATTTTTTCAACATGATAATAGTCCATATTAAGAGCTTTTATTGCGGCATCCTGTACAATAGAAGAAGTACCATAATCTAAGTTAGATTTCATTGCATAAATTATATCAATAAATTCTTTTTTACCAATAACAAATCCAACTCTCCAACCAGCCATGTTAAAAGTTTTAGAAAATGAGTGAAACTCAACTGCAATATCCCAAGCACCTTCAACTTCAAAAATACTATATGGACGGTATCCGTCATATACAGTTTCTCCGTATGCCAAATCAGACACAAGAAGAATACTATATTTTCTACAATAATCTACTATTTTTTCTAAAAACTCAATTGGTGCTATTGCAGCTGTTGGGTTATTTGGATAGTTGATAAAAAATAACTTTGCACGTTTTGCAACATCCTCAGGTATTGAGTCTAAATCCGGCAAATAGTCATTTTCGTCAAGCAACGGCACATGATAAACTTCACCGCTTGCAATAAGGGTGCCTCGTGATAAAACTGGGTAATATGGGTCAGGCACTATATTTATGTCTCCTGGATTTGTAAAAGCAAGTGCAACATTGGCTAACCCTTCTTTTGCTCCAATCAGTGTTTGTATTTGTGTTTTGGGGTCAACTTCAATATTATATCTTTTTTTCATCCATTTTGCTATGCTTTCACGAAATTCTAACTTTCCGCGAAAACTCGGGTATCCGTGGCTTTTGGGATCCTGGATTGATTTTATTGCGGCTTCAACGATTGGTATTGGTGTTGAACCGTCAGGATTGCCTATGCCTAAATCTATTAAATCCATACCCTTTTCACTTGCTTCATCTTTCCAATCATCAAGTTGAGCGAAAATATATTTTGGTAATTTTAATATTTTATCAGCAGCTTTTATTTCAATTTTGTTTTCATTACATATCATTTTTTACTTCTCCTAGTTTTAGTATATCATCTTTTATTTTTAATGCTATTTTCTCAAATGAATGGTTTGTTTTAACTTTTTTTGAGCCGTTTATTGCTATTTGTTCTGCAATATATTGGTTTTTTAAATAAAAATCAATTTTATCAAATAAGTCATAAACATCATTATAAACTTCCAGGTCTTTTCCAACTTCAAAATTTTTAAATATACTATCCATTTTGTCGGTTAATAAAAAACCTTCAGATGCAAGTACTTCATAAACTCGATAATTAATGTTGTTATCTCCCTGAATTGTTATGTTTAAGTTTATTCGACTTGAGTTATAAACAAAAGCAAGTTCATCTTCTGTTTTTAAAAATCCTTGATAACAATTTTTATAAATATTTAAATCCTTTGCATCAAGTAATTGGTTTTCAATTATAAACTCAACACTTTTTTCAAAATGGGGTTTATAGCAAAATAAGTTAAAGTTATTACTATATTTTTTGACAATTTTACAAATAAGTTCAATTCTTTTGTTGGTTAATGGCCGTCCAACAAAGGATATTAAGTATTTATAGTTTTGATATTTTTGTTTATATAAATCAGCATTTATTCCAAGCGGTAAAAATTTAGAGTTTGGAAAAAAATTAAGATAGTTTTCATCCCAAATATAGATAATAGTATTTTTTTTAGTTTTTAATATATTATAAAGTTCTATATCTTTATCACCTAGAGCCAATTGATTTGTTGGAATATCTGCAAAATAATGAATAAATATAAGATTTTTAAATTGTGATAAAATATTATGAACATTATCATCCATTAAATATGAATAATCATAACCAAGAACAATTTGAATATTATAAGTTTTAATAATGTCATTATTTATATCATCAATATTAACAACAACAACTTTAAATCCAATTTCAATAAGTGCCAAGCTAAGGCCTTTTAAAATAAGGCATCCTGCAATACTTTTTGGCAATATAATTAAAATTGTTTTTATCATTATGTAAAAAATCCTAAAAATTATTTTAATAAAAAATCCCGCTTTTAAATTCAAAAGCGGGATAGATAAGTTTATAAATTTTAAACAGCTTAACTTTCCGCGCTCTCATCATTTGAGGCGGCTGCGGCGGCTTCAGCTTGAGCTTTCTTTTCTTCTTCAAGTTTTGCTTGAGCTTTTTTAGAAAGTTTTACTTCTTCTTTTTTCTTATAAATAAGTTTGCCTTCATCATCAGCATTGTTAATCAAATAACTAACTGTTGGTGTTGGCTGCGCACCTTTTTTAATCCATGCAAGAGCGCTTTCTTTGTTTAAATTCATTTCTTTAGTTTTTGGATTATAGAAACCCAACTCTTCAATTGGGGCACCGCTTCTTTTTGTTGTTGAATTTATAGCAATTATACGATAAACCGGATTTTTCTTTGCACCCAATCTTTTTAATCTCAATTTTACCATTGTTTTTTAATTACTCCTTTGTTTTTTATTTTTTACATTGCACTTTTTAGAGGATTTGGCAATTTTGCTTTATATTAATTTATATAACCATAACCATAAAATAATTACAAGCTTTTTTACAAGTTTTATATTATTAAATTTTGTAAATTTTTTCAATAAAGTTTTACAAAAATTTACATTTTCCAAAATCTTTGAAAATTGTCAGGGTACGAGCTAGGTGTAAATATAACGTGTTATAATGCAATTTTTAAACTCAAGAATACGATTAAAAATGTCGAAATATCAAGTATAGGTATCGTGTTTATTGTGCAAATAATGCGATAAACAAAAGGGAAAAAAGAAAATGGGATTAACCGCAGGTAGTTTAAGAATAGCTATGTTGACTGCTAGAAAATCCGGTCTTGAATTTGAAGGCCAGCAGATTAATCAGCAGCGCTCGACTCTTGCCAATGAAACATCTTCTCTTTTTAATAAAATGTTGACAATGCAGGTCCCCACACCGCCTGATCCAAGCGAATTTACTCGTATGTTTTATACTTTTGATTCAGGAAGCGGATTGTCCCAGATTCTAAATGTTGCAAGGACTGCATCAGGCGCATATACACATGATGTTACGTACAAAAGCCCTAAAACAAGCAGTGTTTTGATGAAAAAAAGTCTAAATAACGTGGGGTTCAGATATGATAGCGAAAAAGATCAACTTTCAGCATTAATCGACGGACTTCAATATGGTCTTGAAGTGAATGGCGATAAAGACAGTTTTAATGAATATTTAGCAACAAAATCAACATATGACAATATGAAAAATATAGAAAGCGCATATGAACAGCTTTCAACAATGTCAAATGACACAGTTCTAACACAATCGCAAATACGAGACTATTATGAAGCTATTGGGTTAACTTCAAACCAAATACCTGAGTATTCAACAGATGATGTCCAAAATTTTGATGATGCATTTGGGAATGTTTATTCTGAAAGAATTTCTCGAAAGCAAGTAACTGTAGGATTTTATGAGTCAACAACATTGCCTGAAGGCGTATTACCGACGTCTTTAGGTGCAGATACAGACTATATGCTGACATTAAATAAAAGCAATATTGGTCAAATAGAAATGCTAGACAATGATTCTACCTATAAAATGACTTTGAATAACGACAAGAACGCTTCTTTTACGATAAGTAAAAATGATAGCGGTTTCTGGATGTATAGAGCAACAAATGTTAGCAAAGACAGTTTAAGTTCTGTGGCTGGAGTATGCTATAATTATATTTTAAAATATACTACAGGAGACTCAAATAATCCAAATTTGAAGCCGCAAGAAGTAATAAGTTCTCCCGACAATAAATTTTCTATACCTCAATATACTAATGGTAATTTAATTATTTCACCTTGTACATACGACGGTGAAGAATGGTCATATACAGCTAGTTTAACAGGTCCTGGCAATGTAACTTTTAAAAAAGCAGATGGCTCAGAAGCTATTATTAGTGGTGGACAATATAATCCACAAGATGGAACAGAAGCTTATGGAGTTACCGAAACATATCCTGATTTAAAATTTACAAGAACTGAACCGATTTCTGAACCAATTCAAAATACACAAGATATAAAAGGTGGATATTCTTTAAGCTCTGAAGGTAATTCTATTGAATTTAAAGATGGATTTTTGAAAGATAAAACCTTTCAAAAACAAGATGATGGCAGCTATTTGTATGATGGCAGTGAAACAGCGCAAGGCGCAACATTTGTGATTAATGATAAGGGGGAGCTTACTGTTACATATTCATCTAAATACGCAAACGGAATTGCTAGAGCTTTTGGAATTGAGTGTAAACGGGATGAAGTCACAG
This sequence comes from uncultured bacterium, assembly GCA_900553845.1. Taxonomy (GTDB): domain Bacteria; phylum Cyanobacteriota; class Vampirovibrionia; order Gastranaerophilales; family Gastranaerophilaceae; genus UMGS1477. Next base: position 14,290 of record USEW01000008.1, on the reverse strand, counting down.
ATCGCTATTATGCAATACGTACTGGACCTAATGCTATGTATTTAAGCCATTCTAAGAAGGTTGATGCTTTACCTGTAGAGTATTATTTAAATATTGGTAGTACAGGGTGTCCATATATTGCGATTGATGCTAATAATAATATAATAACTGAGCAAGATCAATTACCAACAAGTAATAATGAAAAATGGGTTCATGTTCAAAAAGATACTGACGGTAATTGGTATTATGAATACCAGTTAACAGATGATGACAACGACAAAATAGTGAAATCAAAAACTTATAATGGAAATACATATACTCTTAATGATGGAAAATATACCAGAACTGATGAAAATGGGGTTGTATATACATTAAATGATGATAATATTACCCATCTAGGACCAGTTGAAAGAACATTAGGACAGTTGGGAATAAAAGCTTATTATAGTGATACAAATGGTGAACATGAATTAAATACCGATGGTAAATACACAGTTGATAATGGCAATAATCCGCCTCCGGGTTTGAACATGAGTGGTGATGATTTAGGATTTTTTGATAGATATAATTATGGCAATACTAATTATTATTCCAATTCATCTAGTTATGTAGACAAAATCAATGGGGTAGAAATTACCAAAAATGATGATGGTACTTTTAATATAACAAAAACACTAAACACTAAAGATTATTTACCAAATTATATAATTCCAACTGAAGAGGCTGACAGACAAAGCACTATTGATTCCAATGGTATAACATATACTATTCAACAAGAATTAGGAGACAAGTACAAGATTAAGGCAGTATTTAGTGCATATAGTTCTAGTGAAAAAGATTATTACAGATATGATCAATCAAGTCACACTTTAAGTCATTTAATTAACGATGATGAAGTTAATGAGCTCAATAAAGCTGCTCAATGTGCAGAAAAGCTTCTTGATATTGTTAATGGCACAGGAAACAGTAATGACCAAACTATAACAGTTAAAGATATGCTTGTTTTTTATGAAGCATTGCTTAATCAGTTTAAACCATATAATTCATCAACTGAATATAAAAGAAAACTTGACAGTGCAAGAGGCAACTATTTAAACACAATTGACGTGCCGGGTATTGAAAATCCGGATGAAAATAATGTGATATTTAACTATATAGATGCAAATGGAAACAAAGCATATTTGTATGTTCCTGTTGAATATGCAAATTCAAATGGTCAGGTTGACTCAACATTTGCATATATGTATGAAACATCATATTTAGAAGGACAAAGTGAAACTATAAGCCAAAAAGCAAACATAATTTATGATGAAAATGGACGCATTGCAAAAATAACATTTGCAGATGGCACTGTTGTCATCCCTGAAGTTACAATCGAACAGGATGATGCAGCATATAATGAAGCAATGGTTAAATACGATTATCAAAAAGAACAATATGAAAAAGAACTTGCTGATTGTAACGCTCGGACAGAAATAATAGCCCAGCAGGATAAAAGACTTGAAATTAAACTTAAATCAATCGACACACAACATAGCGCCATTGAAACAGAACTTGAAGCGTTAAAGAAAGTTTTAGAAAATAATGTTAAATCAAGCTTTGGCACATTTAGTGCATAAACAATATTTGTCAAAATAAGTTTATTGTATTATAATATATTTTATAATAATGTAATATAATAAATGGTAATGATGAAGTCTGAAATTGAAACAAAGATAAATAAACTCCAGAGAAATTTTTTAGAACTGGATAGTCTTTTTGAATTAAGTGTAATTACAAATCAATCATATACTGTTATTGACTTGTTTTTGAATGTATCTGATTTTATAAAAAAATATATAAATATAAAAAATATATATTTTTTTGTTAACAGCAATGGATATTTTCATCTTCCACCTCGTCTTTATGATGAAAGAATATATACAATTGAATTGGAAGCAAGTAATCATGAGCTGCGTTCAATATTGCCGCTTAATAATATAGTAAGAGTTACTGATGACTCATCACAGCCAATATATAAATCACTTTGGGATAAATACGGTTTAAAAGAGCTAAACTGCGATTATGCATATGCAATAAGCTTGTCAAAAGATGCAAGCTATCTTGTTATGTTTACAAAAAAAGAAGATGGCTCTTTTCTACTTCCTGATGATATAAAATTTTTAAAACGGATTTTTTCATACATTCAACCAGCATTTTTAAAGCTTAACAAAAATAAAACACAAAACGAACAGATCCAGAATCTAAATAAAGCTCTTCATAATATGTCAATTTTATACAATATATCTCAGGCTGTTAATTTTATTGACGACTTAAAGCGATTATTAAACGTTATTTTAGATAAAGCTATTGAAACAATAGATGCTGAAAAGGGCTCTTTAATGCTTTATGATTTTCAGGATAATTCGCTACAGGTAAAAGTTGTATACGGGCTTGAAAATAAAGAAGTTGAAAATAATATAAATAACGGGCTGATTGAATGTTCAAAATTTAAGCCGAATGAAGGAATAGCTGGTAAAGTTTTTGCTACTAAAACGCCTATTATTTCAAATTTAGGAGAAAATGACCCCCGTTTTAAAATAAATGAAGGAACATATAAGCTTTCATCATTATTGTGTGTTCCGCTTGTTGTAAAAGGTGAGGCCATTGGAGTTATTAATATATCGAATAAACGTAATAATAAAGTTTTCACTAAAATTGACCTTGAGTTTATGGAAGCTTTATCCAATCAGGCTGCTATTGCAATTGATAATGCTAAATTATATGAACTAGCAACAAAAGACGGTTTGACAAAGTTATATATTTACCGTCATTTTTACAACTTGCTTGAAAATGAGATTAATCGCGCACGCCGTTATAAGCACAAACTTTCTCTTTTAATGATTGATATTGACAATTTTAAAAAGATAAATGATAAATATGGTCACTTGGCAGGTGATAGGATACTGCAAGAAATAGCCTCAAATATTGAACAGACTATCCGCCAGATTGATATACCTGCACGTTACGGGGGAGAGGAGTTTGCTATAATTTTACCTGAAACAACATGTGGTGCTGCACGTGTTATAGCTGAACGTTTGAGAAAAAAAATTGAAGATTTAAGTGTTGTTTTAGATGACGGTACTATTTTAAATGTAACGATTAGTGTTGGTATTGCAGAATTTATGATTCATGCTCAAAATGTAAAAGACTTAATAAATTGTGCTGATATTGCTATGTATAAGTCGAAAAATGATGGTCGCAACTGTACATATGAATATAATATTGATGAATGCATTCGTGTTACAGAATAAAGATGTGCAGAATAAAAATCAAGTTTAAAATTATCTAATATTTTAAACAATACTTTTTTGTAATCTGTTAGATTTTGTGGATGTTAGAATGTTTTTTAATTTCATAATTGCCTGCGAATGAAGTTGACAAACGCGTGATTCTGAAAGTTCAAGTGTGTCACCGATTTCTTTTAGTGTAAGGTTTTCGTGGTAATATAACACCATAATCAAACGTTCTCTTTCTGGGAGTCGTTTTAGGGCAACTTGAAGATCTTTTTTTGTATCTTTATCTTCTAAATTAGTTAAAGGGTCAACAAGTTTTGAATCTTCAATAGTGTCAATTATGCTAAGACTATCTTCAGAGGTTCCTTTTTTATCGTAAATAGAGCTAACAGTTTGTGTATCTGACAAAATTGCTTCGACTTTTTCTTTTTCCATATTAAGCTCGACAGCTATTTCATCCATGGTTGGTGAACGTCCTAATTTTTGACGCAACAACTCAACAGTATTATTTACATCTTTTATTTTCTTGCGCATTTGACGTGGAATCCAGTCTTCAGCACGAATTTTATCAATAATATTCCCGCGGATTCTCATAATAGCATATGTTTCAAATCTAGCACCTTTGTCAGGAGAGTATTTTTCAACAGCATCAATTAAACCTTCAACACCATAACTTGCTATATCTTCAATAGCAAAATTAGGTGGTAGATTCATTTTTATTCTACCAACAACATAACGTGTTAAATATATATATTGAACAATTAATGTGTCACGAAGAATTTTTTGTGTTTTGTCTTTTAAATATTCACTCCAAAGTTCGTTTAACTTTTCATCTGATAAACGCTCGATATTTTTATATGGATTATTTTCTATATTTGTTTCAGACATTAATACTCCGAAAGTAATAATACTCCCAATTTATTTTTATCAATATAAAAAGTTTAAGTTTAATTTACATGATTTAAATCATGTATTTAGATGATTTAGAACAGATATAGTTATAAATTATAAATATTATTTTTGTAAAATTACAAATAACTATAAATATTATATAAAAGTTTTTTTATAAATGTTCTTTAGGATACTAAATTCTAATTTGTTAAATCTCCGAACAGACACCAATTGGAATAATCTTTAATAATAACTCTTTGGAAGGTACCAACTAGATTTTTATTTCCATTGAAATGAACTATTTTGTTATTTTCAGCACGTGAATTTAAAACGATTTCTCCATTTTCATTTTCTTTAAAACCTTCAACTAAAACTTTTAGAGTTTTTCCAATACATTTTTTGCTTGAGTTTATAACGGCTTCTTTATTCTTGTCGTTTAAAATTTTAAGTCTTTCTTTTTTAGTTTTTTCATCAATAAATTTGTCAGTCCACTTTGCAGCAACTGTCTTCTCTCTAGGTGAATATGCTGCTGTATTGGAATAATCAAGTTCAAATTCTTCAATAGCTGACAATGTATCATTAAATTGTTCAATAGTTTCACCGGGAAATCCTGCAATAAAATCGGAAGTTATTGTGACACAATTTTCTTTAAATTTTTCTCTTATTTTTTTTACAATTTCTCCATACTGATGTCGATTGTATCGTCTGTTCATAGCTTTTAAGACTTCATCGTTACCTGATTGCATTGGAATATGAAAATATTTGCATATTTTATCAGATTCACCAACTGCTTTAATTAAGTCATCTGTAATATCTGTTGGATATGATGTCACAAATCGAATTCTAAAATCGCCTTCAATTTTAACTAATTCTCGAAGTAGATTTGCAAGTGTAATATTTTCATCATTTAAATCTTTACCATAACTGTCTACATTTTGACCAAGAAGTGTTATTTCTTTAAAACCTTCATTAACACACGTTTTAACTTCATTAATAATGTTATTAAAATCCCGGCTCCTTTCACGTCCACGTGTATATGGAACAATACAGTATGTACAAAAGTTATTACAACCTTCAATAATTGGCACCCAGGCATTGAAGCTTTTGTCACGAATTATGCAATAATCTATATTTTCTTTTATTGCCTTATTTTTAATCGCACATATTTTTTCTCCAGATTCAACTCTTTTTATTAAATCAGGCAATTCATATATATTATGTGTACCAAAAACTAGGTCAACATTTTTGTTGCGTTTAAAAATATTTTCTTTTTCAGTTTGAGCAACACATCCACATATACCTATTTTTAAATTAGGATTTTTAGTTTTTAATTGGCCCCAACGACCTAAAGTACTAAATGCTTTGTCAGCACTTAACTGTCTTATAGAACAGGTGTTTATCAAAAGTAAATCAGCATCTTTATAATTTTCTGTTTGTCTGTAATCAAAATGTGATAGCATACCTAAAATTCGTTCGCTATCGGATTTATTCATTTGACAACCTAAAGTTTCAATAAATACTTTTTTCATTATTTTATTATATCAAAGAAAAATAATTTTGCACTAACATATCTATTATGGTAACATAAAAATTATATATATTTTTTGAGGAAAATATTTGTGGTTTATAATAATTATTCAACTGATAAATTTAGACCATTTTTTATAAATACTAATTTAGTTTTAGAAAATGAAGACATACAAACATTTGATAATCTTTGGTCAACAATTGCCGGGAATACTGGTAATTCTTATATTGGATATTCTATAATTAAAATCATTTACGGACATTATAAAAAAGTTGATCAAATTCAGAGCATATGGAATTATGATTTTTCAAAAACAAACGAAGATACCAAATATATTAATGAAAATTATACTCATGTAGTTTTTTGTATGCAAGATCAATTAAATACAAATAAAGTATTTAGAAACCTACCTTGGAATAAAATAACAAATTTTATAAAAAAAATAAATATACCTTTTATACCTGTTAGTATTGGTGCAAATTGTACTTATAAAGATAACACATTTTGTGATTTGCATAAGACACTAAATAAAGATTTAATTAGATTTATTAATACACTTGCATCAAAATCTGAATTAATTGGATTACGTGGAGAAATGACACTTGATTTAATAAATCGATTAGGGATTAAAAACGCTCTTCCAGTTGGTTGTCCGAGTTTTTATGAAGACTTAAATCCAAATAAACAAATTATTAAAAAAACTTTCAATAAAGATTTTAAAATTTTGAGAAATATTACAACAATATATAAGCCAAATGGAAACGAGCCTATTATTTTACAAGATGAAAAAAATGTAATAGATAGTTTGTGTTTTAATAATGTAGTTAAAAAAAATTATTTTAAAGAAGCTGAAAGATTTTTAATTAAAAATTTTTTCTTTAATAATAATGTTTTGACTTTTACATCCATTGATAAATGGAAAAAATATGTTTCTCAATTTGACTTTTTAGTTAGTTCTCGAGTTCATGGTGCTATATTAGCTTTAAATTCAAAAAATGAAGGAGTCCCCGTATTTGTTTCCCAAGGCGATATAAGAGCATATGAAATGACAAAATTATTAAATATTCCATATAGTGATTTTTTAATCCATAATATTGGCAAAAAATCAGTGGAAGAATTATACGAATTGGCTGATTTTTGTGATTTTAATAAGAATTATAAAAGTAATTATAATAATTTTATGGATTTTTTAAGGAAAAATGGTGTACCACTTGATAAAACTCAAGACTTTGAAACTAAAGATGCTCAAATGCCTGTATTAAATCATTTATCAAAAGATGATGTAATGGATAATATATTTAACAAGTTTAATTTTACTTATACCCAAAACAAGATTAATATAAAAAAAACAGAGCTTTATATACCAGTATTTAAGAATAAATTGCTAAAGCATAGTATTGAATTATATGACAAGCAGGGAAATTATATTGGTAAAAAAACTCCAATAAATAAAATAATGACCATATATAAAAAACAAATTGAAAAGAACCTGAAAAATAAAATGACAACACAAGTTTCTATTAAATATGAAGATTATTTAAACTATTTCTATTCAATTGATTTGCAAAAAAAAATTAACAAATTGGCACAAAAATATAAAAATAAACCCATAATTATTTATGGGGCCGGGATGATTGCAAAATGTATTATGGAAAATTTTGATTTATCGGGTTTAAATATAATTGGAATTTGTGATAAAATTTTTAAGGACAAGGATAATGAAAAGTTTTTTGGTTATAACACATATTCAAATAAATTTATAAATAAAGTTGATGCTAATGTTAAAGTCTGCTTTTTATTTATTTTAAAAGCTAAAGACATAAAAAAAGAATTTAAAAAAGAAAAAACAGACACCGTTAATATTAAATCTGAACCTATTGATATTGGGATAAATGAAGCTACAAGAGGTGACGATCTTTTTGAACTTATTAAGAATAATCTTGGTTCTAATGAAAAAATAGAAGTTATAAAAACGCAAAAAGGTATAACTCTTAGATTAAAAGATACACTTCTTTTTGATAGTGCCAGTGCTTCTATAAAGGATAATTCAATTGAAACTATTAAAAATATAGCGGATTTTTTGACTACAATAGATAACCCCGTTATAATTGAAGGGCATACAGACTCTGTTCCTATAAAAAATTCTGTTTATGAAACAAACTGGGAATTATCAACAGCAAGAGCTGTAAACTTAATAAAATATCTTACAGAATACTATAAACTTTCACCAAAACGTCTATCAGCAGTGGGATATGGTGAATATTCGCCTGTATCAGATAATACTACAAATAAAGGTCGTGAAAAAAACAGAAGAGTTGATATAATTATATTAGATAATAAAATAAAATAAGGAATATAATAAATATGACAAAACCGAATCAACCCCGGGATATAAAACCTAAAATAGAGAAACCCTCAGACAATATAAAACAGACAAGCAATATGCAGATAGTCTTAATAAATGTAATAACAACAATGGTAGTCTGTCTTGTATTTATATTTGCAAACTATTATATCCAGAATAATTTACTTACATCAAAACTTGCACCAGTTGATGAAGAGGTTGTTGTCGAAGATGAAGATGCTGTTCAAAAAGGTTTTGTATATAATCTTGGAGAATTTACTGTAAACCTTGCTGATACAGGAACAAGACACTATTTAAAAGCCGAAGTTTCAATAGAGCTTACAAAAACCGAAGAAGAATCTGCAAGCGAAAAAGAGTCTAAAAAAAGCGGTGGTAATGAAGGTCACGGAGGTGGTTCGCAGACTAATCCAGATAGTGTTATTGAAAAAAATCTCGACCGCTATAAAGCTGCAATACGTGATGCAATAATTATTACACTTTCAAATAAAACAACAGACGAGCTTGCCTCAACAGCCGGCAAAGAAGTTGTTAAAGAACAGATAGCACAGAGCGTTGATGCTATAATGGGCGGTGAACGCGAAGTTATAAGGGTTAGTTTTTGTCAGTTTATAATACAATAATAAATTGAAGTTAAATATAATGGATAAAAGTAAAGCAGAATACAGAATTAATAACGAAAAAAAGGATGATGTTTTATACCATTCTCCTGGTAATGAAATTGACATAAGCGAAGAGTATAAAAAAGGCTATAAATTATACAATTTTCGCCGACCTGATAAATTTTCAAAAGAGCATTTACGCGGGCTTCAGGATATTCACCGCGAGTTTGCCCGTCAGCTTGAAATGAATTTAACTGCATATTTAAGTTTGCCTATAGAAATTGATGTTGTGTCTGTTGACCAGCTTACATACGATGAGTTTACGCATTCAATGCCAGAATCGATAGCAATAGGGCTTATGGAATTAACTCCTATGCCAAATCAGGTGCTTTTGGGTATTAATTTTGAAATATTATCAAGTATAGTTGATAGGATGCTTGGTGGTGTTGGTATATGCGAAGATATGGGTCATGAAATGACAGATATTGAAGAATCGCTTGCAAAACAGTTTATTAAAAGAACAGTAGGCACACTTGAAAGAGCTTGGGCACATGTTGTGCCTGTAAAAGGTACTGTCGATGCACTTGCTACTAATTATCAGAATATTCAAGTGGCATCTCAGGGTGAAATAGTTGCTTTAATTACTTTTGAAATACAGATAGCCTCAAAATATTTTGGTCTTATGAGCTTATGCTATCCGTATCCAGTTCTTGAAAATGTTCTTGCCCATCTTTCAACACAGAGAATATTCCATACAAAAGGAATTGTTGCAACAACTGAAGAACGACAAAAGATGATTGAAAAACTCAATACTTCAAATATTGATATTTCTGTATTATTTGGTACAACAAACATTACAACCGGGGATTTTTTGGATTTGAAAACAGGGGATGTTATTAGACTTGACAATAAAGTTACCGATGATTTAATAGTTAAAATTAATGGTGAAAAAAAATTCTTCGCTAGACCCGGCACTATCAAAGATAAAATATGTGTTAAAATAAACGAGCGGTATAGCGAAGTTATTGATATTTTAAAGGCTTATTTATAAAAAATATATATTGGTGGTAAAATATAAATAATTAACAGGTGTAAACCCATAAAGTAAAAAAGGAATATATTTATGTTTGATGAAGATCAAAACGAAATCGAAAACGAAAAAGAAAACATACAAAATGAAAATATTATTGAAGATATAAATACTTCTGATGACATTGAAACAAATGATGAAAAAGAAACTATGGGTATGGAAAAGGATGATGACACACCTGTAACAATACAGCCTGTAAAATTTTCATCTTTTGACAACAATGAACAGATATATGGCGAGCCAAATAAAAACTTAGACTTGTTGCTTGATATAAAGCTGCAGCTTGCTGTTGAGCTTGGACGCTGCGAACTTCCTATAAAAAAAGTGCTTGAATTGACTCGCGGTTCAATAATAGAACTTGACAAAGTTGCTGGTGAACCGGTTGAACTATATGCAAACGGAAAACTTGTAGCTCAAGGCGAAGTTGTTGTTATTGAGGATAATTTTGGGCTTCGCATTACTTCCATAACCGAACCTGAAGAACGGATTAAAAATTTATAAATTTGTTTAACCTAATTATTGACGATAAATATTAATTATGGTATTTGTTTTAAATTCTGAAATATGTTATTATTGATATTATTTAAAAAGGATTTAAAATTAAAAAAAATATGTTTATTGCTTTTTATAATATTAATAACTTCAACATACGCACAATCAGAATCTACTTATAATATAAATCCTTTAAAAGGATAATCTATTGCAAGCCAAATACAGTATGACACTTTAACTGCTGTAATTAGTGTTCCATCGGTTTATAATAAAAATTGTCAATCGTATTTATACCATATACGAAACTTAACTACGGTATATAAGACGGTGTGGTTAAAAATAACAGATATGTTGAAGGATACTGGCAGGAAACATGGACTGTAAATCACTGCAGCATGAAAATAGACATACCCATTATGTTCGTTCTTGACGGTAAAGGCGGGGCTTATTATATGGTAAATGATAAGGATGTTAAATACTCAAGAATAAAAAACAAGTAAGTTTTTTGTCTTATATCTACCTTTCAAGAGTGTATATTTTATACTCGCTTGGCTGTAGAAGATTAAACGTAATATCGTACAAAGGTTCTTCAAATTTATTTGTAACAAAATCGTGTTTATCTTTTTTGTATTCAATCTGTCCAGTTATTTTATAGTCAGATGGAAGTGCAACGGGTTTATTATAAACACATTCACCTGTTTTTTCAATAAACCTGCTTTCACCGTTTTCATCAGTTTCATTTACAATCTGTGTCGGAGGGTTATAATTTGAAGCAATAAGCAAGGCATTTTTTGAAGATTCTTTGTTTATAAACCAAGCTGCGAAGCCGTCTTCGTCTTCGACAATAATCTGTGATTCACCTGAATGTGTAAGCTCGTTGTCTCTAGCAAAACGGATTATTGCATCAAATTCAAAGAAAAATTCATTGTTATTTTCCCTTGGCATTGAAACTTCTGCTCCTATTACACTTTCAATTCCCTTTTTTGTAAATGATTCATCACCATCAACAAATAACAATGGTCTGTTTGCATTTTTACCACCAGGTAGGAATTTATATTTAAAAAGTTTAAATAATGCTCCACGTTCACTAAGCTGGCCAGGATATTGATTTATAGCTCTGAATTCACCATCCTGGTTGTTATATGTTTTTAATATTGACAATTGGTTCTTACTATTACCAATACTTAAATTATAATCTTCAAGTTTGTGATTGTCATTAACAATAGTCTTTGGTGTTTTGGCAAACTGGTTAACTATATCATTTCCCCATAAAACATCAAATCCCATATCTTCATGATATTCTTTATAAAAATCATCCCACAACATATACTCTGCAAGAGTAGCAAAGTATGGTATTTTTGATTTTAAAGTTTTATTAAGTAAACCAAGAACCTTACGCGGTGCGCGGTAACTTATTGGTTTTTCATTTTTTTCAGACACTCTATCTACTATATGGTCGATATGGTCAACACGATAACCATCGAAATTATAATCAGCCTGAATACGTTCCATAAGTTTAATAAATTGGTCAATAACTTTTTCATTATATGTTCCGTCTTCAAGATGTACAAAATAGTAAGGAGATTGACAATCAAGGTTTGCAAAACAACTTACATCGTTACAATCAATGTCAAAATGGCGAAATACAGGATAAGTTCCACATTCTGACATTTTGTCAAAAACCGGATGTCCGCAGCTGCACCACGCACCACCGGGGGATGGCCATAACCCGTTTTCAATAAGCGAATGTATTATTTTTCCTTGTTCTTGTATGTCATCTTCTGTTTTTATTTTACAGCTTACAGTATTGTTTGCACACGCAATAACATCTCGTGCTTTTTTTGCCAATATTTTCTGATTTTCTTTTTTAAGCATGTCATTTGATAATTTTTTCTTTGTTTCAAGCAGTTGTTCATCAATTCTTTTATATATTTCGCGATATGTCTGGCTTATGTCGTCTGAACCTGATTTTAATGTTTTTTTATAAATTTCACAGGCGGTAATAACATCATCTCGGTCAAAATCGACTGATAGTTTATCAATAAATTCGTCATTAATATTTGAAGAAATATCTTTAACAAGCTGATTTACGTCAAACCATCGAACCATATCTGGATTTGATAATACAATTTTTGAAAATCTTCCTGTCTGGGGTAAAATATCAAAAATAACAGGGTGATCTGCAAGCTGTGATAACTTTATAAACAATTGAACCTGCTCTTTTGCGTTTAGTTTTAATTCTGCTTTAATATCTTTATCTTCAAGGTTTTTACTCACCTGCGAGCTTAAAGGCAAATAAGCACACCCGAACTCGCGTGGATGAAACGGTATTAAATAGATTGTAGTTGGGAAAATACCGGCTTTTATGTTTCCTGAAGGTAAAATAGCAAGCTGGCGCAGCCAATCAATAAATCTGCCTGTATGTGCTGTTTTATTTCCATCGCCTAGACCTGCCAGATTTACAAGTTTTATATTATGCTGCTCATGTTTTAACCAGTTTGAATTGTCTATATTATATCGTACAAGCGGTGAAGTTTCGTTATTGTTATAATTAAATTTATTGTCATCTTTTAAAACTCGGCTTTTTTTAAGCTTTAATTCAACAGCATATAATGTTTGTGCGTCAGTCAGGTTATTTAATGCTTCAATATGAGACATTGGCAAATAGCCGTATTTATTTATTTTTTCTTCAATATTTTCTTTTTCTTTTTCTGAAAGTTCGTTAACTTTATAAAAAGTTTTCAGATTATTCCAAATCGAATGTAATTTTTTCGCGTCACTTTTTTTTGATTTAAATAAATTACGAAACATAAAATTCCCCTTTTTGACAATAACAATAATATCCTATTACATTTTACCGGATAAATAGTATATTTACAAGCCATTTATAATAAAAAAACGGCAGTTTATGCCGTTACATAAAATTGTTTAAAAATGTACAGAATAAGAACTTATTCTGCAGGATCGTTAACACTTAAACTTACCCGACGGTCGTCAGGGTTAAATTTAATAACTGTAGTTATAATTTTATCACCAACAGATAAAATACAAGAGTTTTCATTTTGATAATCATTAATTTCAGAAGTTGGTAAAAGTGCTTCAACACCGTTAGCCACTTCAACAAATGCACCAAAATGTTTAATTCTTGTAACAACACCTTCGATTTTTTCGCCTTCTTTTATTACACCACGTGCAAGTTCCCATGGGTCGGGTTCAAGATTTTTCAAGCTTAGGCTGATTCTGTGTTTATCATAATCAATACCAATAATTTCAACCTTAATGGTAGTATTAACCTTAAGAATATCGCCTGGATGGTCAACCCATTTCCAAGACATTTGGGACAATGGAATCAATCCGTCAATACCCCCTATGTCAACGAATGCACCAAAATCTGTTATACGCACAACTTCGCCTTCGACAACCTGACCGACTTCAAGTTTTTCAAACAAATCATTTTTTTCGCTTTCATTTTGGTCGGAATATACTTTTTTATTTGAAAGAATAAAATTATTCTGACCTGCATCCATTGTTAATATTTTAAATTCTAAAGTTTGCCCGATAACGTTTTGTATGTCGCGAGATTTTATATGACTTGAAGGAACAAAACCTCTTACTCCCATAACTTCGACAAGAACGCCTCCTTTGACACTTGATATAACTTTACCCTCTACTGTTTCGTTATTTTCTTTTAAACCTTCAAGTTCTTTCCAATTGTAAGCTAGAGCAACTTTCTTATAAGAAAGTAAAAACTCGCCTTCTTCGTCTTCGTCACGAATAATCAAAAATTCGTACTCATTACCCTTTTTTAAAGTCTCTTTAACTTCATCGTTGGCTTCAACAACTGCTTCACGATTAGGAACAAGAGCATTGGTTTTAGCTCCTATATCAACAATAACATTTTCAGGGTCATAACCTGTAACAATGCCTTTAACCAGATCTCCTTTTTGGAATTTATAGTCATACTTGTTCAATAATGATTCAAAGTCGTTATCACTAATAGCTTGTTTATTTGGCATTCAAAGTACTCCATTAAAATATTATATAAATTATAACAAATTTATGAAAAGAAAA
>USEW01000007.1 GCA_900553845.1 uncultured bacterium | reverse complement strand
CCTTTATTTGCTGAAAAGTATTATTTATAAAATTTTTAATATTATTAAATACATTTTTTACAAAATTTAATGTCGGCAAGACAAAATTATTTACAACATTTTTGATATTTGTTTTAACACTATCCGGTAATTTATTATAAGAATTTACCAAAATCATTTGAAATTTTTGAATCAAATTATTCATATTTTTATAAAAAGCTGCTATATGCTGTTGCATATGAACAAAATCATTTTTTGCATCAAGACGTTTTTGTTTTTGAGCTTTTAACATATTACCTATTGCCAGACATTGAGCGTAGCTCATTTCACCTGGCTTTGCGCTAAAATCGGCTTTTTTTCCACCTCCGCCACCCATGCCACTACAAATAGGGCATGCTCCCATTGGTAAACCATGTGGACACAAACCTACTTTTATTGGCGATACTTTAGGAACCGTAGCCATTTATATTTTCCTTTTTATTTAAAATAATCATTAATAAATAATCCCTATCTAAATTTAAGTTTTTACAACTTAATTTTGAAGCAGGATATTCAAGCTATTATTTGATTAAAAACCACATGGCTAAAAAGACTCATAACTGCTCGAAGTACCTTCGCCTATTTTTAACAACTTTAAGCATTCCGACTTTACGGCCGCGGCCCGGCTTGGGAGTTTCACCCAATTTCCTCAAAATTGTCATTTATCATTTAAAAATTATCACAAATAAAAAGGCATGTCAATTAAATATTAAGATTATAGAACTATTAAAAAATCAAAGATTATACTCTATATTAAATCGTTTTACCCAGCTTATAATATTATCAATATTATAAGGTTTTGGCAAATATAAATCAGCTCCGCTTTTTAAAATTGTTTGCTTATCGTGAAATACAGTCGTTAGTATGATTTTTGTATCCCTATAATATTCCATGCTTTTTATTTTTTTACACAAATTTACACCTTCAAAATGTGTTGCACTTCCAGCATCAAGTATTATAACAGAAGGTTGAAATGTAGAATTTTTAAGGATAATCTCGCTATCATTTACTTTTAATACATTATAATTATTCAACTTACATTGAGTTTCCAAAAGCAACGACAAAGAATCATCGTTTTCTATAATCATGACATTTAGGTTATATTTTTTTTTAATAATAGAATCATTTGCTGCAAGTTGATGTCTTTCAATTAAATAATTTGAATCACTTTTTAAAGTTGCAAGCTTGTTAATATAGGCAATAGCATGCAAAAGTTCATTTATATTTGTATATTTTTTATTACTATTAATTACACCACCTAGAAACATTTTTACAAAAGATGTTTTAGTTTCTTCAAAAACATCACCTTTTAAAATCAAAAAACCGCGATTTAAATCGTTTTTAGCATAAAATTTTTCTTTAACTTTATTAAAAGCATATATCATATATTTTGCAATATTTTCAATCTTATTTTGTGATGTTATAACTAAAAAACTATTATCCTGAATAAAATGACCTAAATAATCCTTTTCATCCAAACAAGAGTTTAAAATAGCGCATAAAGTCTGCAACATCTTCGAATATGCAATGTCACCATATAAATCCTTATAGGAATCAATATTCTTTATTGTTATATACAGATAAGAATATCCTATATTATCATTTAATGTTCGTTTTAAAACTTTGGTTGTAATTTTGTTATTAAATAATAAAGTAACATCATTAACTTGTGTTTCATATGTTCGTCTTAAATGTGCTTTGAGTCGACCTATAAATTCCAAGAAATCAATGGGTTCCGAGAAGTAATCATCAGCTCCATTATTTAAAACCTTTAATTTATCGTTAATATCATTTGATTTTGATAAAGCAATAATGCAAGGTCTTGTTTTCGAGTTTATTGTTCTTAAATATTGAATATTTTTAGCAATATCATTATCTAAACTATCAGAAAGTAAAATAATTTCAGGTTCATAATTTAATATTAAGTCAGATGCCATATCTAAATTCTTTAAATGAAACACAGAAAAATTATTTTTAATTAATATTTTCTTATATTTTGTTGACATAACATCACGTTTATCAATTAAAAGGACAACATTTGTAATCATTTTGTTGGGTCCTCACTTGATAATTTACGATTAATTTCATCATTTGGATTTAAAGCACAAAAATAAATATTAAAAATACAGCCTTTTGGAACATTTGATTCACAAGTTATATTGCCGTTCATTTTGTCCATTATATTTTTGGCTATAAATAACCCAAGCCCGCTACCTTCAACATTTTGGGTATTTATATTTTGAAGTCTTGTAAATTTGCTAAAAATCTTATTTTTATTTTCTTCTTTAATCCCACAACCCTCATCACAAACCGAAACAACACATTTTTCACCATTGTCAAATATTGTTTTAACTTTAATTTCTATTTTTGACCCAGATGATGAATATTTACAAGCATTATCTAAAATATTGACAATCACCTGCTGAGTTTTTTCAACATCAGCCCATACTTGTAAAGCAGCGAAATTTTTTTTTAAAAGAAAATAGTGTTTTGGATGTTTAATTTTAATAATATGAATACAATTTTCAATTATCTCATTTATATTAAATGATTTAAATATAAAAGTATCAGATTCATTATTAAATTTTGAAGCCATAAGCATGTCTTCTACTAAATGGATGAGTCTATTACTTTGCTCATCAATAATTTTTAGAAATTTAATTTTCTGCTCATCACTTAACTTATCATAAGCACTTATCATAGTCTGTGCAAATCCACGAATTGATGTTAAAGGTGTTCTCATCTCATGTGATAAAAGTTGCAAAAAATCGTTATATTTATCATCTAAATCAATATTTTCCATATAAAAATTATTATAACATTTTATGTTAACATTTGTAAATAATTATAATATTTTTAAAATTCAAGACTAAAAATATACTTTATATATATATAAGATATACAGGATACATGTAAATTAATGACAATTAATGTCCAACAAGTAAATAATCCATTTGTTTTAGGCCAAATTGGTGGGTCCTACAACCTTGGTGTATCTGTTGGAGAAATCGAAGAGCTTTATGAATTGTTAGGTTACACCGAAAGCGAAGATATGGCATCCCAACTTATTTCAAGTGCAGGATTGGGTATGCTAGGTGCAGTACCTGAAGTTGTAAAAAGTGTTAAATATAAAGATGATATAGCTGCAGCTTATAAAATAGCTGTTAATATAAGTGATAATAAATTTGAACAAATGAATTTGAGCAATAATTTTGAAGATTTACTTATAAATGAAACAAAAGTATGTAATAAGGCTAGTGGAAACACTATTTGGAGTAAAATAAAGAATTGGTGGAAAAATTCTAATTCCTCCTCAGGTGCAGTTAGTACACAAAATGCTAGTACAACAAATATGGCAACTGATGGTATTTATCACGATTTATTAGGTATAAGAAAGGAAACTGATGGAATAAAAGTAGACGCCTTAGTTGAAGATTTAACAATAAAACCAAAAGCACGGAATGCTGCTAATATAGAAGCTAATATGAAAAATGTTACTCAAACAATAGCTGGTAGTGTAGTAGATACAAACAGCACTTCAACTAGTTTTACAACAATAAAAGATATAAATAATATTCAACAAAATACAATCTCAGATAAAGTAAAGACTTTGGATAAAGTAGCAGGTTCATCTGTATCAAATGTAAAAGCATGCTCAAAATCTTTATTCAAAGAAGCATTCGGTGGTTGGAACATTGCAATTACAACATTTACCGGTCTTTTATCAGAATTACCTGAAATAGTAACAGCATTTAAAACTAGCTCTGATGAAGGCTGGTCACAGCTTGGAAGATCACTTGGAACAATTGCTATAAGCGATATTGGCTTAAGCGCTGTAGGTCAAATACTTGGAGGCGCATTAGGATTTACACTAGGTGGCTTAATTGGTCCTGTTGGCGCATCAATCGGCAGTGCTATAGGTAAAGCTGCTGGTTCTTCTTTAGGTTCATTCTTAGGTCGGAAACTTTCATCATTTATTTTTGGTAAATCAGCAAGTGAACAACAACAAGAAGAACAAGTAACTCAACAGGCTAAGGCTACTGCAAGTTCACAAATTGATCTACAAACACTTTTATCTCAAGCAAAAGAACAAGCTGCAGCTGAAACAGATTCAAATAAAGCAAATAAAATACTTGCACAAGTTCAAGCTATTGAAAATAAACTTTTAAATACTAACTCAACAACACAAAGTACATATACAAACCCATTTGTAACAGTTTAATAAAATAAATCTTAATAGGTTAAGCACGCAGTATAAGTATCTTTTGTATTAACAAAAATAAAAATATATACAATCTGTCTCAAAACAAAAAACAGAAAGGATTTTCTATAATGAATGAAGATTTAATTGATAACATTTTTACTTTTCTATTTTCAATTATATTTAAAAAAGAACAATATAATAAATGCCAAACACTTTTAAACATTAAACATAAAATTAATGATAAAAAAACCAAACATAAAATATCTATACTAAAACACTTGAGTAAAAAATTTGGCTAATATACTAAAGTGGGATATTTAATTGTTGTCCCAACTGAAGTTTATTTGGATCACTCATATTGTTTGCTTCCTGAATAGCCTGAACTTTTGCAGGATCATATTTACCATAAAAACGAACAACAATACTTTCTAAAGTATCACCGGCAACAACCGTATACGTTTCATTTAATGCAGGCTCATTTTTTACAACCTTTTTATCAGGTGGAACTATAGTTAACTGAGAAGGTTTTAATTTAACACGTTTAATTAATTTTGGAGCTTTAGATATATTGTTTGAAATAGATTGAGTATTTGAAGGACTAATAAAACTCATACAAAGACTTAAAATAAGCATGCTCAAAAAACCAGCAAAAAAACCAACACCTAAATATATTCCAGGTGATTTTTCAGAAATGCTTTGTGTTTGAGCAACTTTGAAATTACGCCACAAAACATCCAATTCTTTTTGATTATGGACTGCAGAGGCTTGACGGGTGTATTCTTTCATTTCAGACATTCCATTATTTGACAACATTGAAGTTCTATCATGTTTTTTTAAATCTTCCAAAAATGAAACCCTATCTTTTGTCAAACTAGAATTATATAATGTTGAATTTTTCATTTTATTTCCCCGTTTTTTATCTCACAATAAGTCTTAAAATAATAATTTATATTTAATTACATGATATAAGTGTTAAAATTAAAAGTCAAGTTTATTTTAAAAAGTTCATACAACTTTACTATTTAGCATATTTTAAAAATTTTTGCACCTTTGTATTCATTGATTCTTCAATAATTTGCCATTTGCCACTTTGATTTTTTTGAACAATAAAATAAACAGGTAAACGATAGCTTTCACCAGATGGTTGACGTAATCCTGAAATCTTGTAACCGTTTGATACTTCTTGAACTTTCAAATTGGTATAATAATTTTTATATTTTGTTACCTTTGCGCCCATAGCACCTAATTTAAGTTGTTTTGTATATTCATCCATTCCTGTAACAACAGATGCAGTCCCGCCACTTGTTTTTTCCACCACTCTTATTATCTTTGCATTTGGAGAATAATAAGTTGGTAATGTTGTACTATAAGTATTTGCAGCATTAATATAACTTTGTATAAACTTTAATGCCTCGCTTGAATCGTCTGCTGCATACGACACTATACCTACAAGTATCAATGATAAAGTTAATATTATTTTTTTCATGTTTTCTCCTTTTTTTTATAACGGGCTTAGCGCCTATTTTATTTATATCCATACATTTTTTATAACGATAAACATAGAAAATTGTTCATTATAAATAAAATGGCGGTATTTTAAAATACCACCATTTTAAAATTATTTCATCCTACTCAATGTTAAAATCAGGAGTACCAAACATACCTTCAATTTCTTCTAGAATGGCAGCAGGCTTCCGGGGTGAATTTTTCAAAGCAGCACGTTTTAATGCTTCTTTTTCCTTTTCTTCATTTGCATTAATCAAATGATGGAATCCAGTACCAGCAGGTATTAAACGCCCAATAATAACGTTTTCTTTTAAGCCTCTAAGTAAATCACGTTTACCTTCAACAGCAGCTTCAGTTAATATTCTTGTTGTTTCCTGGAATGATGCAGCTGAAATAAAGCTTTCAGTATTCAAACTTGCTTTAGTAATCCCCAAAAGAACAGGCTCATATGTTGCTTCCTGACCTTCAAGTTCCTTAACTTTTTTATTTTCAGCTTCAACAAACTGAACCTCGATAAGTTCACCTGGTAATAATTTAGTATCACCAGGATCTAAAACTTTTACTTTCTTAGTCATTTGACGAACAATAATTTCAACGTGTTTATCTGCAATTTCAACACCTTGTGAACGATAAACCCTTTGAACTTCATCAACCAAATATTGTTGCGCAACCTCAGGTCCATTTAATCTCATAACATCATGAGGGTTTAAAGGTCCACTTGTTAATGGCTGACCGATTTTTATTTTTTGATTATGTGAAACAATAATATTTGAATCAACCGGATATTTTATCTCATGGCGACCATAATCATCAACAAGATACAAGTGAGTGATATCATCTTCAACTTCTAACTCTGCAGTTCCTTCAAATTCAGCAACAATAGCACTTTCTTTAGGTTTACGACCTTCTAATAGTTCTTCAACACGAGGAAGACCTTGAACGATATCACCGGTTTTTTGTCTTTCAAATACCAATGTTGCAACAACATCGCCACGAAGCACCAATGCTCCATTGTCTACCTGAAGCATGGTTCCAGGACTTATTAAATAAGGACGTCCTATACGAATTGATATATTATTATCATTAACCTTTACGACTTTTCCTGAAACAGAAGTCTTGTCGCCATTTGATGAAATAATACTATCACGTTTAATAAAAGCACCTTCCTTAATTTGAGGCTTACCCTTAAAGGATATAACTTCCTCACTATCTGATGAAACAAGAAGTAAACGACGGAAATCTGTTGTATCACTCTTTATATTAGCTACAGCAGGATGTACAGCAAGTACCTGAGTTTTTGCAACAGGTGATTTTGATTCAATAACATCGCCATTTTCTACAAGTAATTCTGTTTGTAATGCATTTTCAATTCCTTGAGTACCTTCTGTTTCACGTCTAATAATCAAAGTTTCAAGCACTACAACTTTTAAATTGTTGTCCTTATCTAACTCAACCATACCTTTTAAATGGCTTAAGTATCCACCCATTTGCAATACTAAGCTTGTTCGAGTCAAAGTTGCACCATCAAGGTTGCGAACGCGAGCACCATCTTTATACTGTAACTGAGTAACAGGTACTATATCAATTGACTCCTCAGTTGAATTAAATTCAATGGCTACATCTTTTGGCTCTATCATAAATGTTTTAACAGGACGTACTAAAATCTGAACAGGCTTATTTGATAAAGTATCCTCATCCATTGATAATTCAAGTTCTTCATCTAAATCGTCTAATGTAATATCAGTTTCAGATTCCAAAACCGTAACAACAGATGTTTCTTTTGCTATTATATCTTTTGTTATGTTTTCACCAGCTTGTACAACTTCACCTTCATCAACCTTCAAATCACCTAAATTACTTAAAGTATGTATTTCACCGGGACGAATTACAACTTCATGAATCAAGTCGTTAAATTCTTTTATCTGAACTATACCATCAATATGGGTATATAAATCTTTAACTACTTCGGTACCAGCTGTAACAAATGTACCAGATTCAACCATTTTTAATGAAGAATCTTTGTTAACTTGATAAACTTCTTCAGGAATAAATATAACTTCACCTGATTTTGTAATGATTTGATTTTCATCTACTTCAACACCGTTATAACGAATTTCGCCGCTTGAATCAACGGAACATTCATCACTTATTAATTCAGCGATAATCATACCATTTTCAACTGTTGTATCGATTGGAGATTTAACAATATATTTTTCATCGCTATCTTTAACATTCCATATCTGTTCTTTTTTTGTAGCTTCAAAAATAGCATTTTTAGGCATAATAGATGCAATAACTATTGTTATTTCCTTACCTTGAATAACCTTTTTAATAGTTTTTCCATCGAATTCAACACTTTCAATTACTAAGTCATTTCCTAAACGAACTTCGCCGCCGTGTTCTGATACAATATGTGTTTCAGCTAATTTTTCACCGGCATTAACAAATTGTTGATCCTCAACCAATACTTTTGAACCACCAGGTAAATTATAAACATCACCGCCTAATACCCAAATAATACCACCTTTATTTGAAGTTCTTGATATATTACCTTGTCTATCTTTTTTCTCATCAGCAACAAAATCTTCAAAAATAACTTCACCTGATATATCTGTTGTAATATCTTTTGTAGCTTTTTCAGTCAAACGGCTTCCGTCACCTTGCGATTGAGGTTCAAATTCTGACAGCAGTTGTCCTTTTTTAACAATATCTCCTTGTTGAATATACATTATTGCATTTGAAGGAACATGGTGTTTTTCTTCTCCATGTGCTGTTTTTAAAATAATATCAGACTCATGAATAGTTACCTTAACAACGTCACCATGGCGAGTTCTTAACTCTTTAATCAAAATTTTAGAAACAACTTCACCATCATTATTCGCTTCAACATGCCTCATAGCACCTGAACCTTTAAATACACCGCCTGTGTGGAATGTTCTCATTGTCAATTGCGTTCCAGGCTCACCAATTGATTGCGCTGCAATAATACCAATTGACTCACCAATATCAACAAGCTTTTGTGTTGTCATAGCCCAACCATAGCATTTTTGACAAACACCATACTCAAGCTCACAAGTTAAACCTGAACGAACCATACATTCTTTTAAATCTAATGATTCAATTTTCTTAATATCCTCACGTGACATAGTAGTGTTAGCTTCAACAATAACTTTTCCGTTTTCATCGACAATGTCCTGAGCAATAGTACGTCCAAGAAGACGTTCAGTTAGAGGAACAATATTTTTTTCACCATCTGAGATTGCCATCATCTTTATAGCTTTTGTTGTGTGACAATCAGCATCACGAATTATAACATCTTGTGCAACATCAACAAGACGACGAGTTAAATATCCGCTATCTGCTGTTTTTAAAGCTGTATCAACAAGCCCTTTACGTGCACCATAACTTGAAATGATATATTCCGTAACACTTAAACCTTCTTTAAAGTTAGATTTAATAGGTAAGTCAATGATTTGCCCTTGTGCGTCTGCCATCAAACCACGCATACCAACCAACTGTGAAACCTGAGAAACATTACCACGAGCTCCTGAAAATGCCATCATATATACTGGATTTAATTTATCAAAATTTTCAACAACTTCATGCGTCAACTTTGCAGTTGTCTCACTCCAGGTATCAATAACCTTTGTATATCTTTCAACTTCAGTAATTTCACCTTTTAAATATCTCTGTGTTGATTTTTCAATTTCATCCTCAGCTTCTTTTAATAACTGAGTTTTAACCTCAGGAACATCCAAATCTTTAATTGAAATAGTAGTTCCAGCTTTTGTCGCATATTTATAACCTAAATTTTTTAGATTATTTGCCAGAGTCGCTGTCTTAGCTCCGCCAAACTCTAAATAAATCTGAGATAGCAACTTATTTAATCCTTTTTTATCAACAATTTTATTTATATAATCAAAATTTTTCTTTATATTTTTTTGAGTTGAGTATGTATTCATTTTATTATAATTTCCTTACCTTATTATTCCTACGATGCCAATATTGAATTTTGAACAACTTCATTAAATATAATACGTCCGACTGTTGTTTCCATTCGTTTATTATTATCGTCACGAACAACTATTTTATCGTGAAGTTTTATTACACCTGCTTCATATGCAGAAATTGCATCTTTAAAACTAAAGAAATGACCGCATATTGGTGAATTTTCATCTTTAATAATAGTTAAATAATATATTCCCAATACCATATCCTGTGATGGTGTGATAATTGGTTTACCAGTAGCCGGTGCAAGTATATTATTTGTAGCTAACATTAACATCCTTGCTTCAGTTTGAGCTTCAATAGACAAAGGAACGTGAACAGCCATTTGGTCACCATCAAAGTCAGCGTTAAATGCAGTACATACAAGCGGGTGAAGCTGGATAGCACGACCTTCAACCAGAATAGGTTCAAAAGCCTGGATACCAAGCCTGTGCAAGGTTGGAGCACGGTTAAGCAACACAGGATGTCCTTCAATTACCTCTTCTAATATATCCCATACTATAGCTTCAGAGCGTTCTATTTTTTTCTTTGCTGACTTTATATTTTGAACATGGCCACGTTCAATTAATTTATTTACAACAAACGGTTTGAATAATTCAATAGCCATTTCCTTTGGCAAACCGCATTGATTTAACGCAAGTTGAGGACCAACAACAATAACTGAACGGCCTGAATAGTCAACACGTTTACCAAGCAAGTTTTGACGGAAACGACCTTGTTTACCCTCAATAATGTTGCTTAAAGATTTTAAAGGACGATTATTTGGTCCAACAACCATTCGTCCGCGACGTCCGTTATCTATCAAAGCATCAACAGCTTCTTGTAACATACGTTTTTCGTTACGTACAATAATTTCAGGTGCTCCCATTTCTAGCAAACGCAACAAACGATTATTACGGTTTATAACACGACGATACAAATCATTTAAATCAGATGTAGCAAAACGTCCACCATCCAATTGCACCATAGGACGCAAATCAGGAGGTGTTACAGGCAATACATCCATTATCATCCAAGTTGGCTCAGTTCCACTTTCAATCAATGATTCAATTAAACGTAAACGTTTAATCAATTTTGCTTTCTTTTGAACAGAACCACCGCTTTGAGCAAGCTCATTGCGTACTTCTTCAACTAATTCATTCAAATTAATTTCAGATAATAATTCTTTTATAGCCTCAGCACCAATTCCAACTTTTAATTCAGAATCTTCATTTTCTAATATATAATCTTCATAATCTTCTTCAACAATTAATTGGAATTTTTTAAAGTCACTTTCTCCTGGATTTATAACAACATAATTATTAAAATAAATAACCTGTTCCAAATCCTTTAAAGTCATATCAAGTAGTAAACCTAAATATGAAGGTATTCCTTTTAAAAACCAAATATGACTAACAGGAGCAGCCAATTTTATATGCCCCAAACGATGACGTCGTACTTTTGAATCAGTAACTTCAACACCGCATCGTTCACAAATTATCCCCTTGTGACGAACTCTTTTATATTTACCACAATAGCATTCCCAGTCCTTTGAAGGTCCAAAAATCCGTTCGCAAAATAAACCGTCACGTTCAGGTTTTAAAGTACGGTAATTTATGGTTTCAGGTTTTGTCACCTCACCATATGACCATTTAAGTATACGTTCAGGTGACGCAATACTTATTCGTATATAGTCAAAGTAGTCAATACTTGTAGACAATTTTTATCTCCTTTATTTTTTATAATATTATCAGAATTTTATTTATCGCTTATCATTGACGGTGTTTCAAAAAAATTTATATTTAATAACTCAGAATCAATATCCGACAATACACGCTTTGGTGCTGATTTTCTTAAATCATCAGTATCTGTCATTAAATCAACTTCCTCACCGCCTTTTTTAGCTACGGTTATATCAAGTCCTATACTTTGCAATTCGCGAACAAGAACCTTAAACGATTCAGGGATACCAGGACGTGGTATATTGTCACCTTTAACAATAGATTCATAAGCTCGTGAACGACCGTTTACATCATCAGATTTAATAGTTAACATTTCTTGCAATGTATAAGCAGCTCCATAAGCTTCCAATGCCCAAACTTCCATTTCTCCAAATCTTTGTCCGCCAAATTGAGCTTTACCACCCAAAGGTTGTTGAGTAACCAAAGAATAAGGACCAGTTGAACGAGCATGGATTTTATCATCAACCAAGTGAACAAGTTTTAATATATATGAAATACCAACAGCAACAGGCTGGTCAAAACGCTCTCCTGTGCGTCCGTCAAGAAGATAAACTTTACCATCTTCACGAACCCAGTCACAACCTGATTCTTTGATTCCCTTTATCAACTCTTCTCTTGTTGCTCTTTCTGATTGGTTTGCGCCATACATTTCGTCAAATGGAGGTGCTTCATAATAATTTTTAGTCAAATATGATGCTAAACCAAGCAAACATTCATATGTTTGACCAACATTCATACGAGAAGGCACACCAAGTGGATTTAATACTATATCAACAGGTGTTCCATCTGGCAAAAATGGCATATCTTCTTTTGGCAATATACGAGAAACAATACCTTTATTACCATGTCTACCTGACAATTTGTCACCAACTGATACTTTACGTTTTTGTGCAATATACACTTTAATAACAGTATTAGCTCCAGGAGGCAATTCGTCACCTTTTTCTCGGTCAAATACTTTTACATCGACAACACGACCACCTTCACCATGTGGTACACGAAGAGAATTATCTTTTACATCACGTGCTTTTTCAGCAAATATTGCACGAAGCAATTTTTCTTCAGGAGGATGCTCAGATTCACCTTTTGGTGTAACTTTACCAACTAAAATATCGTCTGCAAAAACACGTGCTCCAATACGAACAATGCCTCGTTCATCTAAGTGTCTTAAAGCTTCTTCTGAAACATTTGGAATTTCACGTGTTGTTTCTTCAGGTCCTAATTTTGTTTGACGGGCATCTATTTCTAACTTTTCAATATGGACAGAAGTAAATACATCATCATGAACCAAACGTTCAGATAGCAAAATAGCATCCTCAAAGTTATACCCCTCCCAAGGCATATATGCTACAAGCACATTTTTACCTAAAGATAACTCACCACCATTTGTTGAAGCTCCGTCAGCTATAACATCACCTGCTTTTAACACATCACCTTCACGAACAATCGGTCGTTGGTTTATACATGTATCCTGGTTACTTCTTACATATTTCATTAAAATATAACGATGAACACGACCTTGATTATCAGTAACTTGAACTTCATCACCAACAACTCTTGTAACAGTACCGTCAACATCAGTTACAGCTACCATACAAGAATCTTTTGCAGCTCTGTGTTCTAAACCGGTACCAACAACCGGTCTATCTGTAATTAATAATGGAACAGCTTGACGTTGCATGTTTGACCCCATCAATGCACGGTTAGCATCATCGTGTTCAATAAACGGTATTAACGAAGTTGCAACAGATATAATCTGAATTGGCGAAACGCCCATAAAGTCAACAAGTTTTGATTCACCCATTGTAAATTCAGCTCGGTAACGAACAGGAACATACTCGTTTTTAAATGTTCTATCAGGATTTAACTCAACATCAGATGGTGCAATACGCAAATTATTTTCTTCATCAGCGCTTAAATAAACAACATCTTCAGTTACTTTTCCGTCTTTAACAATAAAATAAGGAGTCTCAATAAAACCATAATCATTAACCTTAGCATGTGTCGCCAACGAGCCTATCAAACCGGCGTTTGGACCTTCGGGTGTTTCAACTGGACAAATTCTACCATAATGTGAAGGGTGAATATCGCGAACAGCAAAACCAGCACGCTCACGAACCAAACCACCAGGTCCTAATGCTGAAATTCGGCGTTTATGGGTCAATTCTGCCAATGGATTTGTTTGGTCCATAAATTGTGACAACTGCGATGAACCAAAAAATTCTTTTAATGATGCAACCAAAGGCTTCGTATTTAAAAGATTCAATGGAGTCAATGTCTCAGAATCTTGAAGTGTCATACGTTCTTTAACAATACGTTCAATACGGGATAAACCTACTCTAAACTGGTTTTGCAATAATTCACCAATTGAACGTATACGACGATTGCCTAAATGGTCAATATCATCAATCGTACCTTCATCATATGTTAAGTTTATTAAATATTCAATTGATGAAACAATATCCTGAACAGTTAACGTTCTTTGGGTATCAGGCAAATTCAACCCTAACTTTTTATTCATTTTATATCGGCCCACACGACCTATATCATATTTCTTTTCATCAAAGAAACGAGCTTCAAGTATCTGACGTCCACCACCTGATGAAGCAGGATCTCCAGGACGTAATTTCTTATAAACTTCAATTAACGCTTCGTCAGTTGATTCAGTCGTATCTTTATCCAATGTTTTCTTTAAAAATTCAAAATGTGTAAACAAAGTTTCCATTTCAGCTGGTGAAATTCCCAATGCTTTAAGCAATGTTGTTGCTAAAATTTTTCTATTTTTATCAATTTTTACATGAATTATGTCATTATTATCAGTTTCAATTTTTAACCATGCCCCCCGATTTGGTATCATAGTAGCGTTATAAAGACGTTTACCGGTTGGGGATATTTCACGTTTAAAATAAACACCTGGCGAACGCACAATCTGTGAGACAATAACACGCTCTGCACCATTTACAATAAATGTACCTTTATTTGTCATTGTTGGGATATCGCCAATATAAACTTCTTGTTCTTTTATTTCACCAGTATCACGATTCACCAAACGAACCATAACACGAAGCTGTTTTGCATATGTTGCATCATGAATACGAGCTTCTTCAACTGTATATTTAGGATTATCAAATGTATAATTTGGCAAAAAATGCAACTCTAAACGTCCTGTATAGTCTTTAATTGGAGAAAAAGACAACAATTCTTCTTTTAAACCTTCTTTTAAAAACCACTCAAACGATTTTTTTTGCACTTCAATTAAATCAGGTAAATCCTCCAATCTTGTATTGGGGATTCCCATTGGAGTAACTCTTTTTTTGTATTTTGTCGACATTTATATACCTCGCTTAAAACATGCTCCACAATTAAAATTATATTTTTTATTAAAATTTTATTTATAGTAATTACTTATTTACATAATACGCAAATATACATTATAATATCATACTCACTAAAACTACTTCGTCAAGTCAGGATATTATAAACAGATTACACACTTAACAAAACTTAATGTTTAATTTATTCCAAGCATGATATAATTTTTTATTATGAGGAGAATGAGTTTTACCACACAAAATAAATTGATACTTGCAGGGCTTGTTATAAGCACGGTTTTAATTATGTCTATTGCTTTTTTTGCAATAATTAATATTCAGGAAAAGCTTGATTCAAGTTATACCGAGTTTGGTAAAATGATGTCAAAAACACTTGCCGTTGAAAGTTCTGAAATAGCAAAAGATTATGGTGAATATGATATCTATGACAAAATAAGCAAAAATATAAAATCACTTTTGCAGTCAAATAAGGATATTGCTTATATTGAATTTAAAACAAATGATGGTGAAATTATTTATTCAAGTAAAAACGATTTTCCGAATCGTGCTTTGCAAACAAGAATTACTGTTAGTTCTCCAATGATACTAGAAAATTTTGAAACTGAGGACAAAACACAAAAAGTAATTGGAGCTGCAATCATTGGATTAAGCGGACATACTATACAAAATATTTCAAAAACTACACGTAATTCTATGCTCATTGTATTTTTTGTAGCCTGGATTGTTTTTACAATTACAGTCTTAATTAATACTATATTAATTACTAGAGAATTAAATACTTTACAAATGGGTGTTAAAAACATATCAGGCGGTCATTTTGGTTATAAAATAGATATAAAAGGTATTTCAGGTGAATTAAAACAACTTGTTGAAGCCTTTAATGATATGTCAAGTCGTTTAAATACCTATGAAAAACAAAATATTGAACAGCTTACTTTAGAACGAAATAAATTTGAAGCTGTTTTAATGAGTATTGTAAATGGTGTTGTCGTTTGTGATAATTATGACAATGTTGTTCTAATTAATAATGCCGCCCAAAAAATGCTTGATGTTGACCCCCAGCTAATTAATTCCACAAAAATTCAACAGTATTGTGATAGTGATGGAAACTTATGTTTTAAAGAAAAAATTGAGCAGTTTAAAGACACTCCGCTTGATATTATGGAGAAAAAACCTCTTGAATTTAATATCGAAATTGATAAACGTATTTTAAAAGCTGTTATATCGCCTATGTTTTCCAAAAGTCAAGATTATTTAGGTTATATCATTGTTTTAATTGACGTTACAAAAGAAGTTGAAATTGACAAAATGAAAAGTTCTTTTATCTCAAATGTATCTCATGAACTTCGCACACCTGTCACTGTTTTACGCACTTATGCCGATACTTTGTATAACCATTCTTCAGAATTTGATGAAGAAACAAAACAGGAATTTTTAGCAACTTTAAACAAAGAAACAGACCATTTACACAGAATGGTAAATGAAATACTTGATTTTTCAAGACTTGAAGCTCCAAATGTTGCCTTACATAAAGAATTTTGTGACGTCAATTCTATTATAGAAGCAAGCATTGAATCAATGCAGATTCTTGCTGAGGAAAAAGGACTTCATTTTTCAGTTCTCAAAGAAGACAATTTGCCTAATGTATTTATAAATGTTCAAAGTATTGAAAGAGCTTTAAAAAATTTAATATCAAACGCTATTAAGTATTCTAATAACAATGATAAAATAAAAATAAGAGCAGAGATTTCAAAAGATCCTAAATATCTTGAAATTTCTGTTATTGATAATGGTATGGGTATTGAAGAAAAACATTTAAGTAAAATTTTTGATAGATTTTATCGTGTTGAAAATGCTACTCATTCAATAAAAGGAACAGGTTTAGGTTTACATCTTGTAAAAATAAGTGTTGAAAAACACAATAACGGTTTTGTTAAAGTTAAAAGCAAAATTAACGAAGGCTCAACTTTTTCTATCTTGCTTCCCACTTTTGATACTACTTACTTAAATAAAGAAGAGGTTATTTAAATATATGTTATACGATATTGCTTTTACAAACAAAGCTTCTCAAGCACAAATTGCTTATGAAATACCGTTTTTTATACAAAATGATAATATTAATAATAATTTTTTCGAAAATTTTGAAACACGTCTAAAAGAAGCTTTAGCTATTGAATCTGATTTATTGTCAATAAAATTTAATTTAACTTTAAAAGATTTTGAAAACCAATTTGATTATGTTCAAAAATCATTAGATATAATAAATGAAAAAGCTTGCAAACCTTTAATTTTAAGGGGAATGAATAATGAAAAGTTTGATATTAAATTACTAAATTTTTTAGCCAAAAATATAAAAAAAGAATCAATAATTGCATTTGCCCAAGAGTTAAATTATCGTGAAATTATTCCTACAATTATTAATTCAAACCATAAAATTGTTTTGAGAACGCCTATTGATATTAATTTAGCTAAAGAACTTAATATTTTATCACTTGATATGGGATTAGAAAAAGAAAAAATACTTATCGATACTGACACAGGCGGTCTTGGATATGGGCTTGATTATGGTTATTCAATGATGGAAAAAGTTAAAATTGAAGCATTAAAGGGTGACAAAATGCTTGATTTTCCTATTATTTCATTCATTGGTGAAGAAGTTTTTAAAGCTAAAGAGTTAAAATCCGATAGTTTTGATGATAATTGGGGAGAATTAAATAATCGTATTGATTTGTGGGAAATAACTGCTGCAACGTCAATTATTGCTGCTAATGCAAATATTGTTGTTGTATGGAACAAAAATACTGTTAAAACTTTAAATGAGGTTATTAAAAATTGAACGCAATTGAAATATTCAAACATCTGCCTGGAGGCAAAAAAATAGAAAATACAAACTGCAAAAAATGCGGATTCCCAACTTGTATGGCATTTGCTATTAAACTTGCTTCAAAAAATACTCAAATTGAAAAATGCCCTTTTGTTTCAAATGAATTAAAACAATTGTTTGAAGAAGCCAACATTATTCAACAGCATGAAATTAATTTAGGCAACAATTTAAAATCAGGCGGTGAAACTGTTATGTTTAGGCATGAAAAAACTTTTGTTAACAGAACATGTTTTTATATAACTTTATATTCAAATGACTTTAACTTTGATAAAAAGCTTAATGATATTGCAAATTATAAAATCGAACGTGTTGGTGAAACTTTTAAAATTGATGGAATTTATTTAATTGATAATGGAAATTTAAAAGACGCTGTTGATAAAATAAAATCAAAAAGTTTAAATATAATTTTAAACACTCAGAAAAATGACCATATTGGTATTTTTAAAGATATTGTTGTTGAAACAGATGACTATTCAAATATTGACAATAATATCACAATTGTTATTTCTGCCAATAATTTAACAGATTTAAGCCAAAAAAGTGAAGCATTTCAAGAGAATGGATTTAAATCAATATTATTAAAATATGACCACATTGAAAATAAAGATATAAAAAGTGTTATAAACGATTTAACAAATATTCGATATGAAGCAATTGAAAATAAAAATCAGGCGTTTGCTTATCCTGTTTTAACTCATATTAAAGAGAAGGATATAAATAAAATAGCAGCAATTTCTTCTTTGCTTATTTGCAGATATTCAAATATTATAATTTTTGATGTTTTTGATAGGGCTTTATTTTCTGCTTTGTTTACCCTAAGACAAAATATATTTACAAATCCGCAAAAACCACTTCAGGTTGAAAGTAAGATATATGAAATAAATAACCCAAAAGAAAATCTTGATAAAGCCCTTGTCGTTATGACAACAAATTTTGCATTAACTTATTTTGCTGTTGCAAATGAACTTGAAGCTATTGATATTCCAACTTTTCTTTTAATCACTCCATCCGACGGTATGAGTGTTTTAACAGCCTGGTCTGCTGAAAAATTTACAGCGGATATGGTTAAAAAAATGGTTAATGAAAATGAAATACTTAATGGTTTAAAACATAAAATTATCGTTATACCAGGACTTTTAGCATCAATGAAAGATGAACTTGATGAAATTTTATCAAACTGGGAAATAATCGTTGGTACAACTGAAGCTTTTGAACTTCCTCAATTTATGGAAAAGCTTAGTAATAAACTAATTAATGTTTAAACTATGGTGTTAAATTTATATTAATATCATTAAAAATACGGTAAATTAAATTATAGTCAAATAAATAACTATTGTTTTGTGGTGTAATTTTTAACTCGCTTAAATTCGCTGTAACTTTTACAACCTGAGCTAAAAACTCCCTGCCATAAGCACTAAAAAGAATATAGCCGCTTCTTGTCTGTATTTCAAGAATTTTATATTTTGCATTTGAAATAGCTGATAAGGTTAAATAAAACAAACTTTCTTCGTCTATTTTATAATTTTTTATACAATCATTATAATTAACATAGGGAGATATTGTATTATTTGGAATCGATGGACTATCTGAGTATGCTATATTATTTAAACTTAACAAAACTAACAATAGTAATATTAAATATTTTCTAATCATTGATAATTGTTCTCCAAATTAATCTTTCATCCAGCTATCACCGGTTGTTACATCAACTACAAGAGGTACTTTAAGCGGTTGATTAAGTTCCATAGCCTCTACAACCATATTTTTAACAATATCCAATTCGTCATTTAAAACTTCCAAAACAAGTTCGTCATGAACTTGTATAATCATTTGGGATTTTAGATTATTTTCTTTTAATTTTTTATTTAACTCATTCATAGCAAGTTTAATTAAATCAGAAGCTGTCCCCTGAAGTGGTGAATTTATTGCAGCTCTTTGAGCAAACTCATATATTTGCTTATTTGAACTTGTTAATTCAGGTAAATAACGTCTTCTTCCATATAAAGTTTGGGCATATCCATTATTTATTGCAAAATTTATATTCTCATCCATATATTTTTTAACATTTTTATATGTTTCAAAATATTTATCAATAAAATTTTGAGCCTCGTCTTTTGATATATTTAAAGCACTTGCCAATCCATACTTAGTTTGTCCGTATACAATTCCAAAATTAACGGCTTTAGCTTGACGTCTCATATCTTTTGTAACATCTTTTATATCAACACCATAAACTTTTGAAGCTGTAAGTGAATGAACATCCTGATTATTTTTAAAAGCTTCAATTAAATTTTCATCATTTGAAAAATGTGCTAAAAGCCTTAATTCAATTTGGGAATAATCAGCAGATAAAATAACGGAAGTTTCTTTATTTTTAGGGATAAATGCACGTCTTATTTTAGCTCCAAGTTCGGTACGTATCGGGATATTTTGCAAATTTGGATTAGTACTTGAAAGTCTTCCTGTATTTGTCGCAAATTGATTATATGTTGTATGTATACGATTATCACGTTTATTTATTAGTTTTGGCAATGCCTCAATATATGTAGTTTTAAGTTTCATCAAATGTCGATATTCAAGAATTTTTGATGCTATTTCATAATTTTCTGCTAATTGTTCCAATACCTTTGCGTTTGTTGAATTTTTAGCTGATTTTTTACCTTTAACTTTCAAATTTAATTTATCAAACAATATTTCACCAACTTTTTTAGGTGAATTAATATTAAAATCTTCACCTGCTAGTTCAAATATTTTATCTTCAATATTTTTTGCCATTTTAGAAATTTCTACATTTAATGTATCCAAATACGATACATCAATGCTTACACCATTTTGTTCCATATTTGAAAGTACAAAAGCTAATGGAAGTTCAATATCAAATAATATTTTCTTTTCTGTATCATTCAATTTATCAAGCCAATAGTGTGTTAAAGCATAAATAGCATACGCATTTTGACAGCCATAACATTTGTATTTATTAAAATTAATATCACAAAATTTTAAAGCATTTTTTCCACGTCCTAAAATGTCTTCACTTGAATCAATAATATAATCAATATTCTCCTGTGCCTGAGTGCTTAAGTTATGACGTCTGTTTGCATCGTATACATATGAAGCTAAAACAACATCAAATACAACACCATTAATTTTTATATCAAATTGACTCAATACATTTTGGGCAAATTTTATATTATTTGATGTTTTTTTACAGTTTATATTTTCAAATACTTGTTTTAATTTATTTAATATTTCTTTAATATCAAAATCAAAACACTCTCTATGATTTAATGGAATAAGATAAGTTTCAATATTATTTTTATATTTATCATAATTTTTATAACCATCAAATAAATTAAAATCATTAATAAAACAAAATGCAAGGCCATTTATATTAGCATTAAAAACATTTATTTCATCATCAACTATAATATCAAAAGCAAAAAACGATTGTTTTTCCAATTTAGATAAAAACTTATCAAAATCATTTTCATTTTGAATAATATTTTGTTCAAATTGAGCCTTATTAAAAACATTTACAGTTTTTATATCATTTAAGTTATCATTTTTTTCTTCTTCATTATTGGTGTTATTAGTTGAGAATAAATTTAACTGTGCATGATTTGAAGCATTGTCTTCATTTTTGTCACTTTGAACTTTTAAATTAAAAGCTCCAAAAATAGACTCAATATTTTTAATAAAACCATATAACTGAAGTTTTTTAAAAAACGCAACAACATCATCTAAATTAGTTATATCAAGTTTAGCATCATCAATGTTAAAATCAATATCAACATTTTTATCAATAGTTGCAAGGTATTGACTTAAATACGCATCTTCTTTTCCATTTACTAGTTTATCTTTTAGAGATTTTTGATTTATATCATCAATATTTGCATAAATATTTTCTAAATTTTTATATTTTTCAAGCAAATTTGAAGCTGTTTTTGGTCCTATGCCACGAATGCCTGGGATATTATCGGATGTATCTCCTGATAATGCTTTAAAATCTACAACTTGATTTGGGTATACCCCTATTTTTTCATAAACTTTTTGCCAGTCATAAAAAAGCAAAACACTATTTTGGGGGATAATAACTATTATATCGCCATTTTCATCAACAAGCTGAAAAGAATCTCTATCGCCTGTTAAAATATATATTTTATCACCTTGATTTTTAATTTGTCTTGCAATAGTGCCAATAACATCATCAGCTTCATAGCCTTCTTTTGTATAAATAGGAATATTAAAAGCTTTTAATCCTTCAATTATGAAAGATAACTGACTTCTTAAATCATCCGGCATTATGCCTCTATTTGCTTTATAATCTTGATATTTATCAACGCGGAAAGTATGACGTCCAACATCAAATGCCACAGCTATTGAATCAGGTTTAATGTCTTTATTTTTTAATATGTCAAATAATGCTCGAAAAAAACCAAAAACTGCCCAGGTAGGTATACCAGAAGTTGTTTTCATACCTGTTCTTTCTAACGCATGGTAACTACGAAAAGCTAACGCATGGCCATCAATTAAAATTAACGTTTTTTTATTATTCATATATTATATAACTTTCTTAGTTTATAAAATCATTATTTGTATATTATATCACACTTAAATATAAGATTATAGGATAATATAAAAAGTTTTTTTTTGCATATAATATTTAATATAAATATAAATGAGGATTTATTTTATGAAAAAAGCAGCGATAATATTTACTATAATTTTATTATTTAAAAATATAGCTTTTGCACAAAATATAGATGTAATAAATGCATATAATCTTCAAGGTAAGCAGTATTATGAAAAACATCATTATACTGATTCAATAAATTCCTATAAAAGCGCCTTAAATCTTGATTCGATAAATGCCCATGCAAATGCCGGCATAATAAATTCATATCTTGCAAGAGCCACATATTATTATAATAAAAAACAAGATTTTAACTCTTGTGTTGACGATTTAAAAAGTGCTTTATTCTATCTTAAATACAGCAACGATTTTTCATCAAAACAATTGGATAATGCCATTAAGACAACCGAAGCAAATTTAAATGATGTAGCGAAACAAGCAAAAAAAGATACAACTGCAAATGGACTATTTGATGAAGCAAAAAAATTAAAACGTGAAGGAAAACTTGAAGCAGCAGCTACTACTTATCATTATATTTTAAATGACCCAAAATATCAGCTTGAATCATGCTATGAAATTGCAAATATTTTTTATGTTCTAAATAATATTGACAAATCAAAAGTCTATTTTGAAAAGGTTTTAAGTTATGATAAAAATCACGCTCAAAGTTTATTAAAACTTGGTAAAATTTATGAAACTTTGGGGGATAAAAATATAGCAAATAATTTTTATACAAAAGCTATGAATGGAAATATTAATGATAAAGGGATTTTAAACAAACTATACCTTGATTATCAAAGTAAAATTAGTCAAAATCCAAAAGACTACCAAAGTTTAATAAATTTAGGTGCTATATGTCAAAAGATGAATGAATTTGATGAAGCTTTAAAATATTATAATCAAGCTGCAAAATATGAACCTTCTTCAACTAATATTTCAAAAATTAATATCGGCAGTTTATATATGAATAAAGAAGATTATCAAAATGCTTTAAAAATATATAGTGAAATACTTTCACAAAGTCCTAATAACCACCGTGCACAATTTCTAAGGGCATTGTGTTATGAAAAATTAAATAAATACCCTGAAGCCATTAAAGATTATAAAACGTGCCTTGTAAATAATCCGGATAACGTTGAAGCAAAAACAAATTTAGACAATCTTTTAATGAAAAACTTAAATTCAAAAGATTTAATTACATTTTTAAAGCAAAAATTGAATTCAAGTCCAAATGATGCCAATTTAAATTATCAAATTGGATATGAACTTCATAAAACCAAACAACCTAAAGAAGCGTTATATTATTATAAACGTTCAATTGAACTTGGCAATAATGATTCTAACGCATATTTAAATTTATCAAAAGCGTTATATGAATCAGGAAACCTAAAAGAAAGTCTTGAACTTGCAAAACGAGCGCAAAATAAATTCCAAAATGACAAAAACTTAAAAGCTCACTTTGATGAACTTTATAATGTAGATTTAAATCAACAAATTGATAAAGCAGCAAAACTATTTGAACAACAGAACTATAATGAAGCTTTAAATGCTTATAATTCAGTACAGGTTAAAAATGAAGCAGTGATGCTTGG
>USEW01000006.1 GCA_900553845.1 uncultured bacterium | reverse complement strand
CGATTGTTCACCCAATACGGCGATGAAGTTTATCCAGCGTTTCCGCACAGTGGTAAACTTTGCACAGGCTACCGGATTAATTACTGCTGACCCGTTCGCTCATTACAAACTTAAATTCGAGTATATCGAAAGAGGGTATCTTGACAAGGACGAAATAAGCAGGTTATGCAACAAAGAATTTGCTTCAAAGCGATTGGAACAGGTACGGGATATTTTTATTTTTTAAAAGTTCTGCAAAAATAGATAAATCTGCTCTTTTTTTTGAAATAATGGCAATTTGCGATAAATCATTTTCTTTACTTTCATCAAGGGATAATTTGTTTGCATTTACAAGTTTTTCAATATCTTCAACAATAAAGTTATATTCTTGCATTGTTTCACCAAATTGAAAAAGTTTTATTTTTTGTTCTTTTTCAATAACTTTATTATTCTTTGCTGTTAATTTTTTGGAAATATTGTAATTATTAAAACTTTTGTTATTTTCAAGCCTGTTATGGTCCTGATTTATAATTAAGTAACTTAAGTCTAAAATATTCTGTGTGGAACGATTATTTTCGTTTAGGCATATTACTTTTGTATCCGGATACCTGGATAAAAAATTTTCAACGTTATCAGATTTTGCACCTTGAAATCCGTATATTATTTGGTCATCATCCCCTACAACCATTATATTTTTATTTTCCATTTCATCAAGCAGTTTAAATATAATATTGTTTTGAAGCTGATTCGTATCTTGATATTCATCCACCATTAAATAACTATATTTATTAGCGATTTCCTTTAAAAATAGATTATCCGATTCAAATTGGTCAATCACAAAGTTTATCATGTCCTGAAAGTCAATATAATTATTTTCAAACATTTTTTTTGAGTATATTTCATAAATATCCCATAACTCAACAGCTTTGGCTATATCTTTTTCTATTTTTTCAACTTGTTGATAACGTGTTTTGTTCTTTAAATTTCCTGACTTTTCCCTTTCCTGTATTTCAAACTTGAGTTCGTTTAATTTTGGTTTCAAATTTGGGTTAATATCGATATATTTTAAATATTCATCTTTTAAGATACGTAGTGATTTTAATTTTGCAACATGCGAAATAAAGTCTTTTGCATAATAATACTTATCACTTCTTTGAGAAACAAAATCTTTAGGCTTAACTTCATCAATAGTTTTTTTCATAAGCTCCAGTTCAACAGTTTTGTTTATGAGTTTTACATTTTCATTCAATTCAAACTGGTTTGGATATGCTTTAATAATCGCATTACAAAAGGAATGATAAGTGTATATATCAACTTTTGTTGCTAAAATACCAAGCTCTTTTATTAGTCTTTGTCGCATTTCGTTTGCTGCTGCGTCTGAAAATGTCAAACAAAGAATGGTATCAGGTTTAATATTTGAGGTAAGCATATTTTTAATGCGATTTATAAGGGTATATGTTTTACCGGTTCCCGGACCTGCAAGAACCATTATTTTCCCGTTAATTTCATTTATACATTCTTCTTGTTTTTTATTAGCTTTTATCACCCGAGAATGTTGAATCATTGGATTTTACCCCCTCATATAAACTGTTTTATAACTTGTATTTAA
Organism: uncultured bacterium; assembly: GCA_900553845.1. Lineage (GTDB taxonomy): Bacteria > Cyanobacteriota > Vampirovibrionia > Gastranaerophilales > Gastranaerophilaceae > UMGS1477. The sequence goes on along the minus strand of USEW01000006.1, from coordinate 25,894 downwards.
ATTAAGTTAGTTTTGCCGCCTTTTTATTTATTATATCATGATGTTGTAAATGAAACATGAAATATAAGACAAGAAAATCCTCACAAAATGGAAAATTTCTTTTAATTAAAAAAAACAAATCAATCTAAAATAAACAAAAAACTTGTAAAGTTGCTATATTTGAAGTATTATAATAATGTCTTTAAATGTGCATGAGGGAAACTATATGAAAATTTTTGGCATCAATAATAGTGGCTTTACAAGTAATAACATTAATAATAAAATTAAAAAAAATACCAATTTATCAAATGGTTACAATATAAGGATCCAAACATCGCCTATGACTGATACAATATGTTTTAAAGGAAAAGGTTTAATAAAGCCTATTACAAGTTTAAAAAGTTCGAATAAAAAACCAATAAAGATGTTTTTTACGGATATTGACGGAACAATACGTAAATATGACGGGAAAATACCTGAGACTGCCCGAAAAGGTATTCATATGCTGCAAAAATCAGGTGTTTCCGTCATTTATGCTACAGGAAGAAGTTCTATAGAGTTAAAACCAGTTATGGAGGATATTGGAGTTAAATCTGATTATTTAATAACCCAGCAGGGCGGAGCTATCTTAGATAAGAATGGCAATATTCTTTTTGAAGACAAAATAAAACCTGAAACCGTAAAAAAAATAGCTCAAATTGGCCTTGAGTTGACACAAAAAGACCCGCAGCTTAAAATGGTTTTCTATATTAAAGGTATGCCAACTTCAAATAGCAAAGATGCCAAATTGCCAACAAATCAGTCTCTTGACACGGCTTATATGCCGCTTGATGAAATGATTGAAAAAAGTGTGACTAAAATTTTGTTTCTGAAAAAAGACTCAAAATCTATGGATGAAATGAACTCTACTCGAGATGATCTTCGTAAAGGACTTGATGTAGAAAATGAATTAACTGTTTTTAATTCAGGCACTTGGTATTGTGAAGTAAGCAATAAAACCACCTCAAAAGGTCAAGCTATAAAATTTTTAACAGATTATATCGGACTAAATCTTGATGAATGTGCTGCTATTGGTGATGCTGAAAATGATTTGGATATGATGAGAACCGTTAACAAAGGCAATGGTGTTTCAATTGCTATGGGAAATGCCCAGGATTGTGTGTTTGATGAAGCCGAGTTTAAAACCGAACATATAAATAATGACGGGTATTATTTAGCTATAAAAAATATTCTTTAGTTATTGAATTTAAAAATATAAAACACCTAAAAATTATTAGGTGTTTTATAAAAAATAACGTTTAGTATATTTTACTTGATAATTTCATATAAACTAATATTGCTTAAATTTTGCTTTTAACAATTGCACCTTGCTTTCCTTTATTTTTATTTAAGTGATAAGCTGCAAGCAATATTACATCGTTTGGAGTAATAAATGAACCGTCGTTATCAATAACTCCAAAACGGTCGGCATCACCATCATTGGCAAGTCCTATTGCAAGTTTTGCTTTGCTTGTTTGCACTTTTTTCATTAAGGGAATTAGGTTTTTAGCTTCAGGATTTGGTACTTCAAGTTTTCGATTTGTTTGAGAAAATCTTGAAAGCGGAACATCTTTTTCTTCAAAAAGTCTTGGTAAAACAAATCCCCCGGTTCCACCTAAACTATCATAATTTATTTCTATTCCCGATTTTTTTATTTTTTCAAAATCAATTAATCCCGATTCTTCAATCTTTGTTTTGTATAATTGATAAGCTTCTTCATCAATTGTGGATTCTTTTCCTCTATTTTTTGTATCAATAAAATAGGCACCTTTTTCACTTATATCAATTATTTCATTAGCAACATCCTGTGTAACATTACTTCCTGCAATAGCACCATCTTTAGTGACAAGGTTTACACCACCATATTCCCAGGGGTTGTGGCTGGCTGTTAAAAGTATTGATAAGTTTATATCGTCTTTGTTTTCTTTAGCATATAAAGCGTGCAAGGGTGTTGGAATAGGTTTTTTATTTATTCTTACATTTATACCTTGAGATAATAAAACATTTTTCATGTCTTTAATACATTCTTCGGTAGCTCTTCTTGTATCTCCGCCTATCATAACCGTTGGCCTTTTATTTTTATCTTCAAGCGGATGATTTTTTACCCACTGACCTACACCTGCAGCAAATAATTTCATTAAATCACGATTAAACATATTGCTTGGGTATATTGCCCTGTGACCCGATGTCGTAGAAACAAGACTTAATGCTGCTTTTTTTGCAACATCTTTATCTACTCAATCTGGATCTTTTTAATACCGCCAAAACTTACCACGTCTTTATTTATTGCTTTTAAAGGTATTGACACGTTTAAATTTTTTGTTTTGTTTAAACGTTTTACCTCGTTAATTTTTATACCATTAAAAGATTGCAAATTAAATGTAATTCTCATTACTAACTTTCCTCCTATTTAAAAAATATAATAAAGACCGAATAAAATTAAAACTTAAAAATAAAAAATTGCAAGATTTATTAATTAAATTAAATAAAAATGCTTTTACAATATAAAAAAGTTGTAGAAAATAAAAAATATTTATTGTAAAATATACATTAAATAAAAGTCAGGAATATCAGTTATGAAATATTCAAAATATTCAGTTATTATTATAGGAAGCGGTATAGCAGGATTATATGCAGCTTTAAAACTATCTGAAATAATTAACTTGATTGACGGAATTTTAATTATTACAAAATCCGAACTTAGCGAATCAAATTCAAGATATGCACAAGGTGGTATTGTGGGCGTATTAAAAGATAATAAAGAAGACAGCATTGAACTTCATGTTAAAGATACGCTCAAAGCAGGCGCAGGGTTGTGCGAATTTGACACAGTTAAATTTATTTCGGAAAACTCCCAAAGTATTATCGATGATTTAATAAACTATGGTGTTGACTTTGACAGAAATGAAAATAATGAGCTTAAACTTACAATGGAAGGTGCTCACAGTATAAATCGTATTCTTCATGCAGGCGGAGATGCAACAGGATATAATATTGAAAAAGTTTTAGTTAAAAAAGTAAAAGAAAATCCAAACATTCAGGTTTACGAAAAAACATTCGCATGTGAGTTACTTTTAAATAAAGATAACATTTGCCGCGGTGTTATTACTTATAACGAAGAACTTAATGAATATGAAACAATTTATGCTGCTTCAACTGTCCTTGCAACAGGCGGAGCAGGTCAGGTATATAAATATACAACAAATCCAGAGGTAGCTACAGGCGATGGATTTGCATTAGCTTATAAAGCAAATGCAATAATGCAGGATATGGAGTTTATGCAGTTCCATCCCACTGCTTTAAAACTTCCAAACTGCGAAAACATGTTTCTTATATCAGAAGCTGTACGTGGGGAAGGCGCAAAACTTGTTGACCTTGATGGCAATACTTTTATGGAAAAGTATGATGACCGTCTTGAACTGGCTCCACGCGATATTGTTACACGTGCTATTTTTAACGAAATGAATAAACTAAAGTATAACTGCATGTATTTAAATGCAACTATGATTGATAAAAATATTTTTTGTCAAAGATTCCCTAATATTTATAAAATGTGCAGCAACAATAATATAGATATATCAAAAGATTTTATTCCTATTGCACCTGCAGCGCATTATACAATGGGCGGGATAAAAACGACAATAGAAGGACAGACATCAATAAAAAATCTCTATGCAATTGGCGAAACATCTTCAACAGGACTTCATGGTGCAAACAGACTTGCAAGCAACTCGCTTTTAGAGTGCGCCATATGTGCAAGTGAGCTTGCAAATTATTTAAGTTTTGCTAATCATCAGACTTCAAATATAATCGATGAAACAATTATTGATACTATAAAAAAATACGATTTTGACAGTGATTCATTAGATGCAGATTACGACTTAGATCCTATATCTTTAAAACATAGCTTAAAAAATATAATGTGGGAATATGTCGGAATTTTACGCGACGAAAATAATCTTCACATTGCTTTGAATAAAGTCAAAGAAATTGAAAGTATTTTTAATAATAAATATAAATGCCCAACAATAAACCATTATGAACTAAGAAATTTAATTCTTGTTGCAAAAATGATTATTATAAGTTCAATAAAACGGAAAGAATCCCGGGGTGCACATTTTCGTATTGATTACCCAACACCTTTAAATATAGCTAAACATAATACAATAAATAAGAAAGAGACTTTAAGTTATGAACAAACATACATTAATGTTAAATGATTTTATTATTGAAAAACATGTTAAAAATGCACTGTACGAAGATATTGGATTTGGTGATATTACAACAGACAGTATTATTTCAAAAGATAAAACATGCATTGCTTTTTTAAATACACGCGAAGATGGGGTATTATGTGGTGTCGAAGTCTTTAAAAAAGTTTTTGAAATTCTTAACAAACATGTTAATACTGAATTTTATTTTAATGATGGAGATTTAATAAAAAAAGGCGAAAAAATTGCACAAATAAAAGGCAGTGCAAAAGCAATATTAATGGGTGAACGTACGGCATTAAATTATTTGCAAAAATTATCAGGTATTTCAACAAACACATACCAGTATGTAGAAGCTGTAAAAAATTACAAGGCAAAGGTAGTGGATACACGAAAAAACACACCAGGGTTCCGTATTTTTGAAAAATATGCTGTTTTAAAAGGTGGCGGTAGTCTCCATAGATTCAATTTATCCGATTGTGTGATGCTTAAAGATAATCACATTAAATACGCCGGTTCAATAACAAAAGCTGTTGAACTTGTTAAATCCCAAATATCCCACGCACATAAAATTGAAGTTGAATGTGATGATATAAAACAGGTTATTGAAGCTTTGAAAGCAAAAGTTGATATTATTATGCTTGATAATATGGAAATAACCGATATAGAAAAATCCGTCAAACTTATAAATGACAATGCTATTATTGAAGTGAGCGGAAAAGTAACCTTAAGTAATATTGTCGAAATAGCAAAAACAAATGTTGACATTATATCAACTTCTTCATTAATAAATAAAGCCAAGACACTTGATCTAGGACTTGACTTTTAAATATTCTGTATTGACTTGCTATCACCATCAAGTGATTCTTTAAGCATTTTTTTAACGACATCTCCTTGCACATCAAGCATTTTACAAACTGTTTCAATATTACGGACTTTGTTGCTTAAAATAGTGTCAGCATTTGCCTGTATACGTCCAGTTACGTTCTGATAAGCAGCCAGAGCAGCTGAAGACGTTCCTTGAAGTAAATTGCCTGCAACAACAGCAGGAAGTCCAAACATATCAAGGTATGGTGCCGCTGCTGACATAATACCGCCAATACCTGATGCAATACCAGCTACTGGTAATACAAAATTATTACCAAACCCATAACCGGTTGCAGTTCCTAATCCATATGCTCCTAAACTTGCCATACTTGCAACATCGCTTGCTGCAGTTAAAGAAGAAGCACCGCCGGTAATATATCCATCTGAATATGAAGAGCCAAATCCCCACTGGATTGGTGCTGCACTTCCTGATGGGAATCCTGGATAATTGCCAAGTCCACTTATACCAAATGAAGCACCGCTGCCGTCAAATGTCGCATTGCCTCCTGATATAGGTGACCAGTATGAAGTACCGGGGATATTCATTGATTGGGTACCGCCCATTGTTGTCATAAATGCGCTTGGTGAAATTAAGCTTGCAAGGTTCCATAAGAAACTTCCTGCCGTACCAAAACCAGACCCGCCAATTGATGGACCTGATACTGTTAAATCACGCAACTGGTCATATGTTTCCCATAATTGGGCTTTTGCGGATGCACTTGCTCCGCCAAATTTACTTGCTATCACTAAAAATGAATCGTTTTTATACGACATTTATTTTTTAATCTCCATTTGTTAAATATTCTTATTGCTATTTTAATTAGTTTATTGAAATGTTTTGAATGTTGATTCAATATTTTTGTCAATAACTTTTTTGACTGATTCCATTTCTGTTTGTAAAGCTTCCTGTTCTGTATCAAGCTGGCGAAGTTTTAATTCAAGTGTTTTATCCTGTTGTTGTATCATTTCAGTTTTTGCGTTTATTTCTTCAATTGTCTGCTGATATACCATGCATTGATATTCATATTGTTTCATAGCTTCGTTGTAGGCTGTGTCATCTTTTTCCGTAACAGCATTTAACTCATAAGCTGAACCGTTTAATGAATCGTCATCAATAAGTATTTGTGCAGGATATGAACCTGATTCATCAAATGTAATTTGGGCATTTACATTTTCTTTTCTTGTATACTCTACATTTGATGCAAAATATGTGTTCAATTTATTTATTGCACTATAATCTTGATTCATATAAGCTTGCAAATCAGTTGCTGATATATACATAGTGTTATCACCTTCTTCAAAAGCATAGAACACAGAATCAGCCATACCATATTTATCACGGATTGTTTGTATGGCAAGTTTATCAACATCAGTAGCCCGCGCACTTGCTTCATATCCGTCAAGAATATTAATTTTATTATTTGTGGAATCATACGAAACAAGAGCTCTTTCATTTCCATTAATATCTGTTACTGTTGCTGATACATATCCGTCTAAGGTGCTGTTGTATGTAAATAGATATTTATTTGCCTCACCTGTTCCATAAGCATCAATTTTTGGATTATTATCAGCTGTTACGCCTTCCCAAACTCCTTTTTCAGCATTATAGGTAATGGCTGTTTGATTATTTAAATCATCCTCTATTGTTTGGTTTAAAGTATTATTAAGGTCAACACTTTTAGCCTGCAAGTCAACTTCGCGTAAAGTTTTTAATCCGCTTGATGTCATTATCACATATGGATAATAATTACCAACGTCATCATAACGTGATGTATTGTCTTCGTTTGTTTTAATCTGTACACCGCTTTTCGTATTTTTAGCTGCTTCATAACGATAATCTTTATAAGAAACCGTAGCAACATAAGGATACTCATTATTTGTACCATTTCTTGTATAGTCTTCAAGTGTATATTCTTTGTTTCCATCTGTATAAACATATGACGTAGATTTATAATCCTCGGTTGATGGCGGTACCGGTGCCTGAAGTGAAAGATATTGGTTAAATGCATCTGCACTTTGATTTGCAAGCGCTACACGTGCTTGGTTTATTTGTTGACCTTCATATTCAACGTTTGTCTTTCTTGCTGTTAAACCTAAATATCTTGCTTGTGATGCTGCCATGCCCATATATATTTACCTCGCTTTTTACTCTTTTATATTATTTTATTTGACGGCAATATATTTTATTGCTTGAATTTATTATTTTGCTTTATTTTTAATTTTTTTCTTAGAAAAGTCAATTTTTATAATAAAATTCCCATATTATTAAATTTTTCAATTTAATAAAAAATCATACATTTATATGAGATAGATGTATATTTATTTTATAGCTCTAAAATTTTATACATTATAAAGAAAAATTTTAAAGCAAGATAAAAGCAAAGTATTTAACACCTTATATTGTTTATGAAATAAAAAAAACTTGAAAAGGACATTAAAATATGATAAACTAAGCCTGAGTATTGTAAAAGAGGTAGTTAATTATGAAAAAAAGTTTAAAAATTACAGCCCTATGTGTATGCGCATTTTTACTTGGTATGACTTTTAATAATCAAGTTCAATCACTGCCGGCAAATTTAAAAGTTGGTGTTGTTGATGTTCAAAAAATTATACAAAGCTCAAGCCAGTTAAAAACTTTAAATGCACAAAGAGAAAAAGATGTGAATGCTTTAACACAATTTGTAAATAAAGCACGTACTGAAGTTGCTGCTGAAAAAGATGCTGCAAAGAAAAAAGCATTGGAAAATAAATACAATGCTGAATTAAATGCACGTCGTGATAAAATTAATAAAGACTATTCAACAAAATTGGCTGCTATTGACAAAGCAATGGCGACAACTATTACAGCTAAAGCAAAAGCAGGTAAATATGACTTTGTGTTCAAAAAAGATGCTGTATTATTTGGCGGTGACGATTTAACTTCTGTTATTCAACAAGCTGTTAAATAAAAATTTATATTTATAAAAAAAGCCTTATGTTTTAAAACATAAGGCTTTTTAGTATTTATTTAGACTTAAACCAAATCCTTGTATGAATTTTTAAATTTATCACTATAATGAGTATGAAGAAGCTCATGGGCTTTATGCGAATTAGGTTCTTTTAAATATTCATCATATAGTTTTTTAATTTCAGGATTTTCATATGACATACGTTGTGGCAATTCTTTATCCTCTTTATAAAGTCCATCTGCTCGATACTCTTTAATTTTTATATCATCACAGCTTCTTAGCTGGCCGCCGCCATTTACACAACCGCCAGGACACGCCATAACTTCAAGTATATGAAAATCTATTTCACCATTTTTAAGTTGTTGTATGGTTTTTTCAGCTTCTTTTAATGTTGAAACAACTCTAACTTTAACTTTCGTTCCTTTTACATCAATCTCAACATCTTTTTGGCGTGAATTTTTGTCAACACCGCGCATTTGGATGATATCTACATCTTTTAAATGTTCGTTTGTCACCATATAATAAGCAGTTCTGACTGCTGCTTCTGCAACACCGCCTGATGCTCCAAATATTGTTGCAGCACCCGAATATTGTTCAAATGGTGAGTCACCATTTGTTGGTTCAAGTTCAGATAGGTTAATACCGGCTGATTTAATCATTTTAGCTATTTCATAAGTAGTTAAAACAACATCTGTTTCGTCTTTTAACTCATCACGTGCAGCTTCAGCTTTTTTAGCAGTACATGGCATTATTGAAATAACTTTTATGTTTTCTTTTGTAAACCCTTCGAAATATTGTGGCACCAATTCTTTTAAAACAGGTGACAACATTCCTTGAGGTGATTTGCAAGTTGACAAATGATTAAGCATATCAGGATGCTGTGTTTCCATATAACGTATCCAGGCAGGACAACAAGATGTAAATAGTGGAAGATTTTTACCCTCTTTTAAACGACCTAAAAACTCTGTCGCTTCTTCCATAATAGTTAAATCAGCAGAAAAATTGGTGTCAAAAACAAGGTCAAAACCAATCTGTTTTAAAGCAGTATTTAAAAGCCCGATAACGTTATCACCTGGTTTTAATCCAAAAGCTTCACCCAAAGCAACCCTAACGGATGGTGCAATTTGAACAAGAGTTTTTACCTTTTCATCATTAACCATATCCCAGACCTTATCTACTTCTGATTTAATAATTAAGGCACCTGTCGGGCAAACAGCTTGACACTGACCGCAATAAACGCAATCAACAGATGCAAGTTCACGACCCGCAAAAGGCTGAACCTGCGTTTTAGACCCACGGTTTGCAAAACCTAAAACAGAATGCCCTTGAAACTCTGAACAAGCTCTGACACAAGCACCACAGAGAATACATTTATTAGGGTCACGAATTATTGATGGATTGCTTTCATCAATTGGTAACATTTCTTTACGTTGAACGTATTTTAAATCTGTTATGCCGTATTCGTGTGCATATTTTTGCAAGTCACAATTTCCTGATTTTTCACAAGTTGTACACTCACGATTGTGATTTGCAAGAAGCAACTCTAAAACAGTTTTACGAATTCTTCTTACACGCATTGTATTTGTTTTAACTCTTAAGCCAGCTTCAGGTGGCATTGTGCAGGATGATTGTATACCACGACCATCTATTTCAACAACGCACAAGCGGCAAGCACCAAACTGTGTCAAATCAGGTCGATAGCATAATGTTGGCACAGAAAAGCCTGCTTTTTTAATGACTTCAAGCAAATTTGGCTCGTTTGTAAACTCAACTTCCTTACCGTTTATAAATAATGTTTTTTTATCACTCATATTTTTAATCCTTCTTAATTACTTTTGTTCAATAGCTTTAAATGGACAAGCGTTAACACAATTTCCGCATTTAATACATTTATTTTGGTCAATATGATGAGCTTGTTTAACTTCACCAACAATAGCTCCCACAGGGCAATTGCGAGCACATTTTGTACAACCTTTGCATTTTTCTTCATTAATAACTATTGTCTTCATAGCCTTACAAACGCCGGCCGGACATTTTTTATCGCGAATATGAGCAATATATTCATCACGAAAGTATTTTAATGTAGATAATACAGGATTTGGAGCTGTTTTGCCTAACCCGCACAATGAACCGTCCTTAACAGCCAAAGCAAGCTCTTCTAACTTGTCTAAATCCGACATTTCACCTTGTCCTTTAACAATTTTTTCAAGGATTTTTAACATATTTTTAGTACCTTCACGACAAGGTACGCATTTGCCGCAGGATTCATGCTGGGTGAAGTTCATAAAGAAACGTGCAACTTCAACAATACAAGTGTCTTCATTCATAACAACAAGACCGCCTGAACCTACCATTGCCCCGGCTTTAATAAGGTTATCATAATCCATTGGTAAATCAAGATGTTCTTCAGTTAAACACCCGCCTGATGGACCACCAATTTGAACGGCTTTAAATTTTTTGCCATTTCGGATACCGCCACCAATATCAAAAACTATTTCACGTAAAGTTGTACCCATTGGCACTTCAATAAGACCTGTGTTATTAACTTCGCCTGTTAGTGCAAAAGTCTTTGTTCCTTTTGATGTTTCCGTTCCAAAAGAACTAAACCAGCTTGCACCTTTAATAATTATAGATGGAACATTAGCAAGTGTTTCAACGTTATTTATGATAGTAGGACGTCCAAAAAGCCCTTGATTTGCAGGGAATGGCGGTTTTGGTCTTGGCATACCGCGTTCACCTTCAATTGACGCAATCAATGCTGTTTCTTCACCACAAACAAAAGCGCCTGCACCTTCTTTAATATGAATTGTGAAGTTGAAATCACTATTCATAATATTTTTTCCTAAAAACCCGGCTGCTTCAGCATCAGCAATTGCACGACGAAGTCTTTTTATAGCAAGCGGATACTCAGCCCGTATATATATATATGCCTCATCTGAGCCAATTGCAAACCCTGCTATTGCCATACCTTCAAGCAAACGATGTGGATCTCCTTCCATAAGGCTTCTATCCATAAAAGCACCTGGATCTCCTTCATCACCATTGCAAATTACATAACTTTTTCCGCCTTTATTGGCTGCTGCAAACTTCCATTTTCTACCTGTTGGGAACCCACCACCGCCACGGCCACGCAAGCCTGATGCTTCAATTTCGTTTATTACCCAATCAGGGTCGTTCTTCATTAAAACTTTATGCAAACCTTCATAAGCACCAACGTTTAAAGCATCCTCCAATGATTCGGCATTAATACGTCCGCAATGCTCCAAAGATGTTCTTGTTTGTTTTGCATAAAAATCTATTTCTTCATTTTTAAATACGTGTTTTTTTGTTTTCGGGTCAACGTATAACAATCTTTCAACCGGTTTTCCAGATTTAATATGGCTTTCAATAATCTCTTCAACATCAGATTCTTTAACGTTTGTATAAGTAACATCCAAATCCGGAATAACGACAAGCACGCCCTTTTCGCAAAACCCGTGGCAGCCTGTTGGGATAACTGTCATTTTATCGTGATTTGTCAAATTGCCAACATTTGCGCCTAACTCTTCAAACTTTTTTATAACATTAGCAGCACCATTTGCTATACATCCTGTTCCTGAGCATACCAAAACCCGCAAACCTTGTGCTTTAATTGCTGCTTTTATATTTTCCTTTTCTTTATTTATATCAATAATCGCCATATTAACTAACCCTCTTTTTCTTCTTTAATAATGGTATTTATGATTATTTTTACAGCATCCTCTGTCATTTGAGGATAAACTTTTTCGTTTATAACCATAACAGGAGCCAATCCGCAAGCACCAAGACAGCTTACTGTTTCAACAGTAAACAAGCCATCTTGTGATGTGTATTTACCTTCTTTTAAATCCAATATTGAACGCAATGCGTTTAGCACAGGCATTGAACCGCGAACGTGACAAGCTGTTCCATCACATACTTTAACTTCATATTTACCCTTTGGTTCCAATGAAAATTGTGCGTAAAATGTTGCAACACCATAAACAGTTGAAGGCGATACCCCTTCTATTTTTGTACCAATATATGTTAATGCATCTTCGGGCAAATAACGATATTTTTCCTGAACTTTTTGTAATATTGCGATTAAATTTGATTTTTTGTACTCATAATCGCGTAATATGCTATCAATATGGTTAAAATCAATAGCACTTTGAGTTTGAAGACCCATGCAGCAATTCTCCTTCCTGTTAACTTTTTCAATAAACATTCTCATAAAAAGTGTAGCATAAACATTTGATTTTTTCCAATATTTTTTTGATTATACATTTATTGCCATAATTTTTTTTATAATGTAAAATTATTATGTAATTGAAAGTATTAATTTTTAGGTAAGAATTTATGTGTGGAATAGTAGGTTATATAGGATGTCGAAATACAATTGAAGTTCTTTTAAATGGTTTAACAAGTCTTGAATATAGAGGTTATGATTCAAGCGGTGTTTCGATTTACGATAAAGCGGATAATGAGATTAAAATATTTAAAGCTCAAGGAAAATTAAACAATTTAAAAGAAATATTAAAAAACGATACTACTTTAAAAACACCCGGCATTGGTATTGGTCACATTCGTTGGGCTACACATGGTGTTCCTTCAATAGTCAATGCGCATCCGCACACTTGCAACTGCGGTAATCTTGTTATTGTGCATAATGGCATTATTGAAAATTATTTGGAATTAAAAAACAAACTTGAAGATTTAGGCTGCAAGTTTAAATCTCAAACAGACACAGAAACAATAGCTCATATTATTGCTCAAAAATATCAAAAAGAAAAGAATTTAACAAATGCTGTAAGACAAGCGGTTAAAGAACTCAAAGGCGCTTATGCAATATGTGTAATGCATAAAAATGAGCCAGACTTAATTGTTGCAGCTAGAAAAAATGCACCTTTGCTTATTGGTGTTGGTGACAATGAAAACTTTATAGCATCCGATGTTCCTGCTATTATCTCGTACACAAAACACGCTTGCTATTTAAACGATGATGAAATAGCCTCAATTTGGGCAAACAAATTTGAAGTTTGTGATTTAGATGGCAAAATGATAAATAAACGTGTTGAAATATTGCCTTGGGAATCGCAGACAATCAATAAAATGGGCTATAAACATTTTATGCTAAAAGAAATACATGAACAGCCTGATGTAATACGCAATGTTTTATCAAATAAACTAATTGATAAAAATACAAAAATTAAACTTGATGAAGTAAAACTAAACAGCGACACAATAAAAAAACTTAACCGTATTGAGATAATAGCTTGCGGCACATCGCTTCATGCTGCTATGGTCGGCAAACATATTATTGAAAGTATGACAAAAATTGCTGTTGATGTTGAGGCTTCAAGTGAATACATCTATCGGGAAAAGACAACTAACGAAAATACTTTGGTTATTGGTGTTTCTCAAAGCGGGGAAACTGCTGATACAATTACGGCTATACGTCAAGCCAAACAAACGGGCGCTCATATTTTAATTATTACAAATCGACCTGATTCAACAATGGCACGTGAAGCTCATAGCCTTGTGCCTGTTAATGCTGGAATTGAAGTATCTGTTGCTGCAACAAAATCATATATGGCACAAGTTTTATCTTTCTATCTTTTTGCTATTTATTTAAGTGAAATTAAAAATAGTGTAAGTAATGATGAGTTAGTTAATTTAAAATTTGAACTTTCAAAACTGCCGAGTCTTGTTGAAACAATTTTACAAAATGAAGACGAAATAAAAAAATGTGCATCAAAATATGCTTCGACAAAAGATTTTATCTATATTTCACGCGGTATAAACCTTGCAAGCGCTTATGAAGGTGCTTTAAAACTTAAGGAAATAAGTTATATAAATGCAACAGGTTATCCAGCCGGCGAATTAAAACATGGACCAATCGCAATGCTTGATGAAACAATGCCTGTTATGGTGATAATGATGCCCGGTGTTGTTTATGAAAAAACATTGTCAAACGCACAGGAGGCAAAAGCACGTCATGCAAAACTTATTGCATTGACATCATCAAACGACCCAAAATTATATGATACATTTGATGATATAATAAAGGTACCTTCAATATGTGAAACATTGTCACCGGCTTTAACTTGTGTACCGCTTCAACTTTTTGCATATTATATAGCAGAGTTTTTAGGCAAAGATGTTGACCAACCGCGCAACCTTGCAAAATCTGTGACAGTTGAGTAAAACGCGTAAGCCAAAGGCAGCACTTGAGCGGCTGCGGCTCAGCAGGCGCAAAAGTGCGAAGCCTATGAATAAGTGACGTAAGAGTTTTCGAAGAAAACTTTACAAAAGCGAAAGAAGCCTAAGTCATCAATTGAACTTCAACGCAACAATCTGGGGAATGCGTGAAAAACGCGTGAGCCAAAGGAGAAACTAATGCTAAAAACAAAAACATTTTATATACCTAAAATAGAAAAATTGACTTTAAAATATATAAACGATTATTTTAATAAACATAATATTGACCCCATACGTTGGGCAATATGTGAAGTAAATAGTGAATATTTTATATTAAAAGTGTCATTGTTAGTTAATTAAAATATAAAAGAGACAATCAGAATAATCCAAAGTAAATATTGAAAATACAAAAAGAGGCTTACAATTTTCCTTTTGTTGTTAATAATTCACTTTTGTATAATATCTTGAAATTAATTTTTAACAAAGAAATAAACCAATAATTTAATTGATATGATATAATTAGTTAAAATGGTTTTCAGACCATCATTCAACTTTTAAAGGAGTATAAAATATTATGGGTTTAAATATTCAAAATAATAAAATAAAAGCCTTTATATTTGATGTTGATGGAACAATAATTAATCCACATGAAGGTTTGATTGAGTGTGTTAAAGCTGCTATTAAAAAATTAAATTTTGAAATGTTAAGCGATGATGTTTTAAATACTTTTATCGGACCGCCAATACAAAATTCGTTTCAAAAATATTATAACTTAAGCGAAATTGAAGCAAAACGTGCTCGTGACGTCTTCCGAAGTTTTTATGAAAAGGACGAATTCCTTTTTAAAGCATATGTCTATAACGGGATTATGGATTTGCTAAAACTTTTGAAAGAAAGAAATATACAAATAGGTATTGCAACATATAAACGCGAAGATTATGCTGTAAAGCTTTTAAAACATTTTGATATTGCTCAGTATTGTGATAAAATATGTGGTGCTGATTTTGAAAATAAGCTAACAAAATTGGATATTATAAAAAATTGCATGAAAAGTTTAAATATTAATAACCCATCTGATGCCATAATGGTTGGGGATACATGTTTTGACGGGTTTGCTGCAAATGAACTTAAAATGGATTTTATATGCTGTACATATGGATTTGGTTTTAAAAGTCAAGATGAAATAGATAAACATAAAAATATTTTTGTTGCTAACGATGTAAGTGATATAAGTAAAGTTTTAATAGGGTAAAATTAAATAATGGATGTAAAAGTAGTTAAACAAAACGGATTAATTGGAGAAATTGAGATACCTTCGGATAAATCAATATCGCATCGTGCAATATTATTTAGTTTATTAATGAAAGAAGGTACTTATCTTATCCGAAATTTTTCATTAGGAGAAGATTGTCTATCATCAATGAAAGCAGCGCAAGCTTTCGGCGTAAATGTTGAATTTGTTGGAAGAAATGATATAAAAGTTGTTGTACCTAAAGAGCTTAAAATACCAGAAGAGCCGATTGATTGCGGAAATTCAGGGACGACAATGCGACTTTTAACCGGTATACTTGCTTCAAAAGGGATTGAAGTTATGCTTAAGGGTGATGAAAGTCTAAGTAAACGTCCTATGAAACGGATTATTGAACCTTTAAATGCAATGGGGGCTAATATTTCATCATTAAATAATGATAATAAAGCACCTATTGTTATAAAACCTTCAAAAAGTATAAAAGGGATTGTATATGATTCAAAACTTGCATCAGCCCAGGTAAAATCGTGTATATTGCTTTGCGGAATGCAAATTAATGATGAAAATGAACTCACAAGTTTTAATGAACCAAGTTTATCACGTGACCATAGTGAAAGACTTATACGATATTTAGATGGTGAAATAAATATTGATGGGAATAAAGTAACAATAAAAGGTTCTCAGAAGTTGACACCAAAAGATATTATTATTCCAGGTGACATATCATCAGCTTCATTTTTTATAGCTAGTGCTTTGATTGTTCCAAATTCCAATATAAAAATAACAAATGTAAATTTAAACCCCACACGAAAAGGTTTTGTTGATGTGCTTTTGCGCATGGGGGCTAATATTGAAATTGTTAACGAACGTGTTATTGCAAATGAAGAAGTTGGTGATATTATTGTTAGAACTTCAAATTTAAATGGCACAAAAGTTTGTGGGTATGAAATACCTAAACTTATTGATGAAATACCAATATTGTGTGTTGTTGCTTTATTTGCAAATGGCAAAACAGTTATAAAAGATGCAGCCGATTTAAAAAATAAAGAAACAGATAGAATCATGGCAACTTATAAAAATTTAAGTCAGATGGGTGGAAAAATTACACCATTAGATGACGGATTTGTAATTGAAGGTTCACAAACAGAATTATGTGAAAAAGATGTTAGTCTTGATTGTTATCATGACCATAGGATTGCCATGAGTTCTTATGTTTGCGGTTTAATGTGTCAAAATGAGATAACAATAAAAGAATTTGAATGGGTAAATATTTCTTTTCCAACGTTTTTAGAACTTTTTAAAACTTTAAAAAATGAAAGTATAATGCAATAATATGAATAATAATTTTTTTGATAAACGACCTGAAAATTTGTGTAAAATGTGTGGAATGTGCTGTAAACTTGCAACATCTGCTGTAAGTTATGCTCAAATGCAGCTTGAAGCAAAAGATGGATTCCAAAGCTCAATTGATTTTTTGACTTTATTTCGTAAATATAAAAGTTATGATGAAGCATATAAAATTAACCCAATACATGTAGAAAATGTTACAAAGGCTATGCAAGACGTATATGGTGAAAATTATTTGCCTGAATTTTATTATTGTATTTATTTAAATAAAGATAATAGCTGTCAAATATATCAAAATCGTTATGAAGTATGTAAACGTGCTCCAGCCAGCCCTTGGATGCTTATGGCGCCTGAATGCGGATATAATGATTGGTTAAAAGAACAAAGAGCCAAACATATGAAGTATGTTATTGATTTAAAGGAAATGATAACACTTTTAAAGACTTATCCTCTTGATTATTTTGTTAAAGCCAAAGGGAAAACAGCTCAAGAACTTATTTGTGAATATGAACTGATTATTGATTCATACAAAAAATATGGTGCTGATAAATGGTAAATTTTTGTAAATTATTCAAAAAAAATTAGCAATTTATTTTTTGTTCATATTTTATATATAACGAATAGAAATTTTTGTTCTTAAAAAGGTAAAATTGTGAAAATATTCTCAAGTGTGGGTTATAATAAAATAGTTCCGATTAAATTCGGTAATAATGATAAAAAACAAGTTGAAATTAATGAAAAACAAAATGAAACATTATTTCAAACAAATCCTATTGGCTTAAAAGAAACACAAGCCTTGAAAGCACAAATTCCAATCCATCAAACATTTGAAAAAGGTTTTATTGATTTAGGCAAAATAAAAACAACTTTTGATAGAGATTTATACTGTTATAAATTAACTAATGGTCAAAAAGTTTTTATTATGCCCAAAAAGGGTCCTACAATTGTTAAAACATATATAAAAACAGGTTCAATGAACGAAGTTGATAGCAAACGTGGAATTTCTCATTTTGTTGAACATAATTTATTTAATGGAAGTAAAGATATAAAACCTGGTGTGTTTTTTAACAAAGTGTCAGAAATGGGCGGAAATACAAACGCTTCAACAAATTTTGCGCAAACAGATTATTATATTGAATCACAGTTATTAAAAGATGACGACTTAACCAAAACTATTGAGCTTCATAGCGACATGCTTCAAAATCCTTTGTTTGATTATGAGCAAATAGTCAAAGAACGCGGACCTGTCACATCTGAAATTGCCATGGTTGAAGATGATCCTATGAATATTTCAGTTAATGAGTGTATAAAAAATTTATATCAGATAAAAACAAATTCAAAAGATTTGGTTGCAGGCACTATTGATAATATAAATAGCATAACAAAAGATGATTTGGTATCATATTTTGAAAATAATTATTCACCAAACAATATGGTAACTGTTATCACAGGCGATGTTAACCCTGATGAAACAATAAAACTTGTGGCTTCAAGGTTTAATAAAAAAAATCCAACAAACCAAAAACCTAGAAATTATGAAAATCTTAACCCTGTAAATAAACCCGTAAGAACTGATTTGTATACTAAAAATTCAAAACAGGCGGTTGTGAGTTTGGGATTTGTTGGACCAAAGAATAACGATACCAAAGGAAAAATAGCACTTGAGATTATATTGTCTTTATTAAATTCACCAGGTTCACAAATGAATGAAATTTTAGATGAAAAGCAAATTAATACCAATTATCTTTATTTTTCAAGTGAAAAAATAGGAAATAAATCTGATGATAAAAAAGCTGTGCTTGCAAGTTTTAAATGTGATGATAAAGATGTTGATACTGTGCTTGAAATTATTAATCGTGAAATTAAAAATATTCAGCAAAATGGGATAGATGAAGAAAAATTGAAGGCTATAAAAGAAAAATTAATTTATTCAAATGTGCAAATATCCGAAAGTTCATATGAATTAAACAATAGTATTGGCTGTTGTGTTCTTGATGAAGACTTAAATTACATCACAAATTATAAATCAATAATAAATGATTTAACTGTTGAAGATATTAAAAAAGCTGCTAATGAATATTTAAATCTTGAAAAATCATCATTAAATGTAATGCATCCTATTGAAAATAAGACACAATTTTCAAATAAAAACAAGAATATAACATTTGGAAATAATTTTATTGACAAAAAAGTATATGATGAGTCATTAGTGCAAGAAAAAACTTTAAATAACAATATGGAACTTATTGTTAATCCGATTGAAGTTAATAATTTTAGCTTAAAATTAAAGTTTACAAACAATGATTATATAAAAGGTAACCCAACAGCAGCAATTGTATTATATGAAATTTTAAACCGGGGAAGCGAATTTAAAAATAATCATATGATAAAGGAATACGAGGAAAAAAATAATATCCATCTTGAATTATTTTCCGACAATAACAATATTGGTGCAATAGCATATGGTGAAGTCAGCAACCTTGAAAAATCAATTGATTTAATAAATGAAGTTTTACTCCATCCAAGATTTGATGAAAAGGATTTTGAAATCGTAAAAAAACAGCTTACTGAAAGTTTAAAATCAAGCAACCAATCACTATTACTTGAAGAAAAACTTTTCCCAAATTTGCCGTTTATGGAGTCAAAAACAAAACTTTTGCAGGATTTAGACAAATTAACTTTAAATGATGTAAAAGAAGCATACAATCAGCTTATGACAGAAAAATCGGCTGTTTTATCAGTAAGTATTCCCCAAAATAAAGACTATGAATCAAACTTAAGTCTTATAGAACAAAAATTCAGCTCAGATGATTATGGAAAAATAAATGAATTTGCTCCTCATAAAATAAAAACATATCAAGCCAATAACAAAAGTGAGCTTATTTTTAACCATGTGGAAAATAAACAGGCAAAAGTTGA
The DNA here is from genome assembly GCA_900553845.1 of uncultured bacterium. Lineage (GTDB taxonomy): Bacteria > Cyanobacteriota > Vampirovibrionia > Gastranaerophilales > Gastranaerophilaceae > UMGS1477. Next base: position 6,137 of record USEW01000006.1, on the reverse strand, counting down.
ACGTGCCTATAAATTTAAGGCGCCAACAGATATTGAAAGTAAAACAGCATATGTTTTAATGAATATGATATTGGGCGGTTCAACAACATCAAGATTATTCATGGATTTGAGGGAAAAAGAAAAACTTGCATACCGTGTTAATTCTTCAATTGATTATACTGGTGACACTGGTGTTATGACGCTTAGAATCGGCACAACAACAGATGATGAAAATGACAAAACAAACGATTATAATAATGTTTTGAAATCATTAAGCGGGTTTGAAAAGCATATTAATAAAATAAAAACAGAATACGTCTGTGAAAAAGAACTTGAAGAAGCAAAAAAAATATTAAAGACAAAAATTCTTAACCAAAATGAAGCTACCATAGTTCAGACCATTGATTTACTTGAGAGTAAAAATTCTTTGGAGGGAATTTTTAAGACAAATAAAATATTAAAATGTATTGATAAAATAACGGCTGAAGATATAAAAAAGGCAGCAAATGAAGTGTTTTCAAATAAGCCAATAACAGCTATTACAGCAAGTCAAAATACTATAAACCATCTTCTTGAAGTTGATGATAAAGTGTTCGATGAAGTTATAGCAAAAAGGTGATGATTATCACCTCACACTCCTATAATACCCTTTTACTTCGGTGCCGTCAGATCTTGTATAAGGTTGGACATAAACCATACCGCCGCTTTGGACTGCTTCGTTTGCTTGAGCTTGGCTTGGAATGCCTATGGTTTTTAGTTGTCTTGGATTATTCGGCTTAACGCAATCCTTGCATTTCGTTACAGGCTTCGCCTTCCACTCCAGCGGATTGCTTTATGTTACGGGCTCGCTCGCATTCGCTCGACTCCGTCCTACCGAAAATCCGCTGAAAATCTATAGCCTTCTCATTTTTTAAATATTCATCAGTCGTCATATTTTTTATTTCTTCACGGGTAAATATGTTTGAATTGCCGCTTATTTGGTTTACAAAACCTGAAAGATCATTTTGTTGATTTATTTGTTTTTCGCTTGGAATACCTTGGACTCTAAGCTGCCCCATTATCATCGGCTCGTTTTGCAAATACTCGTCAGCTGACATATTGCCAATTTGTTCGCGGGTGTAAAGCATATTTTCACTAGATTGTTCATTCATTAATTCTTGATACATATTGTTAATTTGATTTACATAATCAGCTTGTTCACTTGGCTGCTCATAAGTTATACCGCCATACAGCACTTTATTTTCATGTTTAGCAATATTTTCATCATCGTTTTTTATATTTTTATTTGAATTTGAGGTATATTTTCTTAAATTTTCAACGCGATTATTCCAACCTTCATAAAAAACTTTTTGCGATGGGTCTTCTTCAATGATTCTATTATAACTTTGTTTTCTTATATTTAAAAATTTATCTATATTACCATTACTTTGATTATAATATTTTTTTGCAGTGCTGGGACCATGTAATACTGCTGTATCAAATAAAGCTATGCTCATTGAGCTATCATTAATTTTATTAGCTCCCGATGGGAGCCAATAATTTTCATAATAGATTTTTATAGCTTCATTTTTTGTGATATTTTTTACATCTTTAATTGGTAAATTTTTACTTTTACGGTAAGCATTGTATGTATTTTGTGTTATCCCCATATTTGTTGCTCCGCCTTTGTCATTCTTGTGATTTGAATATCCACCCTCAGATGGAAATAAAAACTCTAAAGCTTTTTGAAAATTTTCATAAGACATTTTTATTTTCTCCTTTCTTATGTTATTATTTATTTATGAAAAAATTATCCAACTTAATCTTTATTATCTTAATTATTTTTATATCTTCATTTACAACATTTGTTTTTGCAAAAAATAATTATATAAAATTAAATCAAGAAAATAATTTTTATCCAACTCAAGCTGATATGCTTAATTTTTCCAATAAATCTACAATAGAAATTGAAACTATATTTAACCAAATTTGTGATAAAATAATTAAAATTTACTCCAATGATAAATCATTTATTAAAGCTTTTAAAAAAGATAAAGAAGAATTTAATAAATATAAATTTATTCAAAGAGATGTTATATTGCCACACAACATAGAAGATTCTACATATTATGGTTCCAATTATTCTATTTCATCTGATAGTTATTTAAATGAACTAATTTTAAATAAAATAGAACAATACAAACGCTCAATAAAATTATATTGCCTTTATAATGATTTTAATCATGATGAATCAGCTTGTTCTGATAAAACTATTGATTCTATTTTTACATTTTAATTTCTCCTTAAAAATTTTACATTTTCAGTATAAACTATTTGAAATGCTTTTTAAATTCGTAAAAATCTTTAAGTTAAAATACTTAAAGTTATTGCAAGACAATAGTGATTAAATTATAATGAGAAGATGTATAGTCATATAAAAAAATATACACCATACCTTTTTTTGCTTGGCGCAATTATTTTGCTTGGTATATTTTTCTATATTCCTTTTTTATATACATTAAAACTAAGTTTTTTTGATTTTTCAAAAAATATATATGACCCTATATTTATTGGGTTTGAAAATTATAAATATTTAATTTTTGACTCACAATTTCATAAAGTCATAATAAATACATTTATATATCTTTTGGTTTGTGTGCCTATTTTAACACTATTTCCAATGTTTTTAGCAATATTAATAAATCAAAAAATAATGTTTTTGCAATTATATAAATTAATAATATATTTACCTGTAATAATATCAATAGTTGTGGTTGCAATAGCGTTTAAATGGCTATACGCTCAAAACGGAATAATAAATTATGTATTAAGTTATATAAATATACCCCCTGTAAGCTTTTTAACAGACCCGAATGTTGCAATATATTCAGTATGTGCTTTGACAATATTTAAAGGTGTCGGATATTATATGATGATATACCTTTCAAGCCTTATGTCAGTAAATCGAGAGCTTATTGAAGCTTGTCAGATTGATGGTGCAAATTGGTTTGAAGTTCATAAAAATGTAACTATTCCTCATTTAATGCCAACAATAGCGCTTGTAAGTACAATAAGTTCAATAAGCGCTTTAAAAGTGTTTGTAGAAATATATATGTTGACAAAGGGCGGTCCTTTAAATTCAACAAAAACTATTGTCTATTATATTTATGAAAGGGCTTTTGAAAATCTTGATATGGGGCTTGCCTCGGCTGCTTCTTTTGTACTTCTAATTATTGTTTTAGTATTTTCGATTATAAATATTTTTGTTTTTGAATCCAAGAGGTACAAAATATGAACCGTTTAAATAGAATTTTAACGCATATTATTTTAGTTATAGTTTCAATAATATCCATTTTTCCGTTTTTATGGCTTTTATCGACAGCTTTAAAAGGAAATGCCGAGAATATATTTGCCTACCCTCCAAATTTAATCCCCAAATCTTTTACGTTTAAAAACTTTATTGATGTATGGAACCAAATACCTTTTATAACTTACTTTATAAATAGTTTTATAGTCGCATCTTTTACTGTCATATTAAATCTTTTATTTTCCTCACTTGCTGCTTATCCTTTGGCAAGAATGGAATTTTTTGGAAAAAAAACAATATTTTATTTAATACTTTCAACTATAATGATTCCATTTCAAACAATAATGTTAAGTGTGTATCTAATTGTGATAAAACTTCATTTAATCGACTATTATGGAATTGTGCAAGGTTATTTGGGATTAATTTTGCCATTTGCAGTTAATGCTTTTGGTATATTTTTAATGCGAAGTGCATTTTTAAATTTACCCAAAGAAATTGAAGAAGCTGCATTAATTGATGGAGCAAATATGTTTCAAATATGGTTAAAAGTTATTCTACCAATGACAAAACCAACACTATCAGTTCTTGCCATTTTTACATTTATTGGTTGTTGGGGAGAGTTTTTATGGCCAAGTATCGTTTTAAATAATAAACAATTATATACACTACCCGTTGGTTTAAATGATTTAACAGGAATGTTTTCTTCAAACTGGCGACTTATTGCATCAGGTGCTATAATATCAGTAATACCTATATTAATTTTCTTTATTTTTACTCAAAAATTCTTTATTTCAGGCGAAAACGAAGGTGCTGTGAAAGGATAAAATTGATATCTTGCATTTTGTTAATTTTTATTATCATAGTATTGTAAGTATAATATGTTTAGCTTACTATTTTCATAGAAACATGTGAAAGGGATATTATGAAAATAATAAACATTAACACTAGTTTTGCTATGCAAAAATTTGGCAGCCATAGGTTGGGAAATATAAAAAAATCAGCTAAAAAAATAAAACCTGAGGTTAGTTCAATAGTTCTAAATACCCCTAAAACATCTCAAATGCATAGAACAATGGATGAGTATAAAAATCAAATTGATGTTAATTTAGAAATATCCGAAACATCAAAAGACAATGAAGAACTTTCATTATTGAAATCGATAGAAAATGAACAACCTTGCAACATTTTAGAATCATTAAAACAGCTTGAACTATCATTTCAAAATGAGATTGATTATATAAACAAAAAACTTTCCACTGAAAATTTTATTAATAAAGATGACAATCGCGATACGATATATTATATGCCATATAATGAAGAATATGTAAGATATAATAAGGATCCTATTGTTTCATCACCTACTTTTAATCCAGGCATATATAATGAAGAAAAAGTTCAAACTCAAAAAGAAATTTTACAAAATAAAATATTAGAAAATAGGATAAAGCATATACAAAAATATAATCTTGAAGCTGATAAAAGAAATGAAATTGACAAAAAAAGAATAAATATTGCAATATTTCTTTCGAAATTTTTGCAAATTTTAAAAAAATTAAATTCTACGCAAATAAAACTAATAAGAAAACAAATAGCTGAAATTTTGGACATTCATAAAGTTCTTTTTGAGGATATAATGCAAACTTCCATACAATTATACCATCAATATATATACCAAAAAAGAAAACAAAATCCTAATTATGAACTTTCAATTGAATCATTTGATGACAACAAAGTATTATTAAATAAGACACAATATGGAAAATTAGTCAGTAATTCTATTATTGAAAAAATTAATAGTACTGAATTTAAAAAAAATTTAAAGGTTATGGAACACATTTTTAGCTTGGATCTAAATAAAGATATTCAAAACGTATTTAATGTTTTAAATGATATATTTTTATATATGAATGAAATGTTTGATGTTGATATTGAATATCGAAAAAAATATTTAGACATAATTGCTGAGGCTATTGTATTAAATTCAGGTGAGGAAAAAAGCTTACCTCAATTATCTTATTCCTCATCTCAAAATCCAAATAATCATATAAATATGCTTCAACCTCCACCACCTTTTGAAACAGATTTTGAAGTAGATATTAATAATTTGGAATTATAAACAGATAATTAATAATATTAGTATTAAATAAAAAAAAACCTCTATTATTTTAGAGGCAAAATTTTGTAATAATTAGGAAGGATTAGGAAGTCAGTAAAAAATGTGTAGGTTTTGATTTTTGTTTAAGCTCTCTTGTGTATGTCTTACATATATATAAAGTATATAACGAAAACAAAATTTCAGTTTTTATAAAAAACCGTTACATTTCTTAATATTTTAGCATAAAACGTTTATAAAATATTTGTTTTTATAAATTCAAGGATTGGAATTAACGCTTTTGCGCGATGTGATATTGTATTTTTTTCTTCTTTTGTTAATTGTGCCATGGTTTTGTTTAAAGAATCAATAAAAAATACAGGGTCATAGCCAAATCCATTTATACCTTGTATTGAATTTGTTATAGATCCTTTTATTTCACCAGTGCTTGTATATAAAATATTACCATTCGATGATAAAAGGACCATTGTGCATAAAAATTTAGCATTTCTATTGTTTTTCTCCTCAAGTGCATTAAGCAGCTTTTGAATTCGTTTCTCAGGTGTTGTGTCGTATCTTGCAGAATAAATGCCTGGAGCGCCGTTTAGTGTTTCAACAAAAAGCCCAGTATCATCGCTTAAAATACAATAGTTATTATAATCGTCAATCAATCGAACTAAATTATTTGGCTTGGCATAATCCTCGCATTCCGTTTCAGGCTGCAAGCGTAAGCTGTGTGAAAAACAAAAGCTGAAACGACCCAGTTTCAGGTTTTGTTTG
>USEW01000005.1 GCA_900553845.1 uncultured bacterium | reverse complement strand
AAGCGGCGGCTGTCAATTATATAATTGACAGCCGCCGCTTTTTTATTCAACGTATTTAATATAGTATAAAAATACGTTTCTTATTCCCGTGGAACAACATACTTACAGGTTGATGATAATCCAAGCAAAGTTAACCCCGAGAAAATAAAATCAACGCTTAAAAGCAAACCAACAGTAATCAAAGCACTAAAAGGTAAACTTGCCAAAATTATAGCAGCTAACATAAATTGTACTATTGAAACAACAGCCGATAACCACCAATAGGTAAGTAAATTCCGATTATGAACAGCAAAATTCAAAGAATTTATACCCTCAAGGATAAAGTACGTTGCCAATATTATCGTCAACAAGAACATGTTGATCATTGGGTGAATTGTTAATATTATACCTGCTGATACCATTAAAATCCCAATTATTATTGATAAAACAGGTTTAGATAAAAAGTTTCTATTTATTAATGAATTAATAATTTTGTACAAACCGCCAATAAATAATAAAATACTTATAATTAAACTAGCGGCATAACTTGTAATTACAGGCATAAAGAGCATTAAAATACCAAGTATTGTAAAAATTATACCCTCCGCAACAAAGAAACTTAAACATTTTGAATAGTTACTTTTATACACTTTTATTGTCCTTTCATTTATGTCCGGGTCTAATATTTTATTAATATGCTATTTTTTTTATAAAAACATTGGAAAAAAGTTTAACTTTTATAAATTTAAACATTTATATGATTATACTTTTTATTTAAATATCGTGCCAATTTGGACAAAACAAAACACATAATAAAATAGGTAACTAAAGTAAAAATCATTATAACAAAATCTTTTCGTGTAATTTCAGATATTATTTCAGATGCTCTTGTCAATTCAATCAGACCTATTACAGAAACAAGAGATGTATCTTTAATAAGCGATGCAAATTGTGCTATCCAAGCAGGTAGTGATTTAGCCAAAACAACAGGTAAAACAATATATTTTACAGTCTGCAAAGTTGAAAAACCTAAAGATTTTGCATCCCAAATTTGCTGGCGATCTATATTTTCCATACCACTTCTAACTATTTCTGCTATATATGCACTTGTAAATAAAGTTAATGATATTAAAGCTGTTTGCATTTCAACTGAATTTAAACCCAAAAATGAAGTTATATTATAAGTGTTAAATAGATATGGCGATATTGTATAATGAATAAAAACAATATACAAAATAAGCGGTATAGACCTTGTTAATTCAATAAAGCAAGCACATATAAAACTTACAAAAGGTATTTTAAAAAAACGTACAATACCAAGCACAATACCAAGTAAAAGACTAAAAATAATGCTATAGAATGATAAAATAAGGGTTATTTTAAAACCGTTAAAAAGATAAGGCATATTATTAATTAAGTCATTCATGCAATTGATACCTCTTTATATTTAACTTTTAGACAAAATTCAAATATATATGTAAAAATTAAAACAATACCGGTTAAACTTGTATATAAAATAAGACATAAAGTAAAATATTCAATAATTCGGAAATCATCAGCTATTTTTTGATAACTTATATAGAAGATATCACTAACAGCAATGAAACTTAAAAGAGATGAATTTTTAATAAGGTTAATAACTTGAGACCCAAGCGGTGATATTACATTTTTTAACCCTTGAGGGAAAATAATCAATCTAAATGTTTCAAATGGAGAAAATCCAAGAGCACAAGCTGCATTCATTTGTTCACCTTTGATTTGTGCTATGCCGCTTCGCATTACTTCTGAAAAATATACGCCTTGATATATTGAAAGAGCGAGTATACCACTAATTATTGGAGAAAAAGTCAAGCCAATTTGAGGTAAAAGTTTAAACACTACATAAATTTGAAGAAGAAGCGGTGTGTTGCGAATAAATTCAACAAAAATAACAATAATCTTTTCAAGTATTTTATTACATTTTAATACTCGACAATAAGTAATAATACTTGCTATAAAAAAAGCAAATAAAAAAGCAAATATACAAACGTAAACAGTTGTTTTTAAACCTTCAAAAATTTGAGGCAAGCTTTGATATATAATTGAAAAGTCAACATTATACATAGTTAGTTCTCAATCCATTTTTGCTTGAGTTTTTTTAATTCACCAGAGTTTTCCATATTATTTAAAGCGTTATCAATATAAAAAAGTAATTTATGAGATTCTGGTCCCTTTTTTAAGGCAATAGCATAAGGTTCCTGTGTATAGCGTTTGGACAATATTTTAAAACCCTTATCATTGTCAATTAATCCAAGTAAAATACTATCATCCGTAATTAAAGCATCACCGCGATTATTTTTTAAAGCAGCAAAGGCGTCATTATAGGTTCTATATCCTTGGATTAAAGACTCAGGTGCTATATTTTTAATGTTTCTGTCAGCTGTTGTTCCAAGAACAATAATAATTTTTTTATTCTTTAAGTCGTTAACATTTGAAATGTTACTATCTTTGTTTACCATAATAGCCTGTCCAGCTATATAATAAGGACGGGAAAATTCAACAACCTGTTTTCTCTGTTCAGTAACAGTCATAGTTGCAATAACCATATCAATTTGACCAGAATTTAAAGCAAGAATCCTATTTTGCGGCGTAACCTGAACAAATTCAACTTTATTTGGGTCATCTAGAAGATATTTTGCAATTAAATGAGCTAAATCAATATCAAACCCTGATATTTTCTGATTGCTATCAATAAATCCAAAAGGTTTAGTATCATATTTTACTCCGACTATAATTTTATCACGGGCTTTTATTTTATCATACACGTCAACAATTTGTTGCTGACTATTATTTGAACAACCTGAGATAAGAAAACCTGTAACTAATAACATAAGACAAATAAAAATATTTTTCATAATTTAATATTTCTCCTAACTAAATAATAAAAACTAAAGACTTTGAACGTGGCTTAAAAATTCGTTTGCTTCACTTGTTTTAGGATTATTAAAGAAATCATAAGACGAAGATTGTTCCCAAATAGTATTATTATGCATAAAAACAATTTTATCAGCTATTTCAGATAAAAATCTTAACTCATGTGAGACGATAACCATGGTAAGTCCATCATTTTTTAACTCTCTCATAACATTCAAAACCTCCAATGTCATCTGGGGGTCTAATGCAGAAGTTGGTTCATCAAAAAGTAAAATTTGAGGTTCCATTGCAAGACACCTTGCAATCGCCACTCTTTGTTTTTGTCCGCCTGAAAGTTGGTGTGGATAAAAATTTTCTCTTTCTATTAAATCAACTTTTCTCAATAATTCACGTGCTTCATTATAAGCGCGCGTTTTATCCATTTTCTTAACTTTAATAGGTGCTAAGGTAATATTTTCAATAACAGTATAATTTTCAAAAAGATTATAACCTTGAAAAACAATACCTATTTTTTTTCTGGCTTCCTTTATATTTTTTTTTGAATCAAGTTTTATACCATCAATAAAAATATTTCCAGAATTTATAGTTTCCAAAGCATTGAGCGTTCTTAAAAAAGTACTCTTACCACAACCTGAAGAGCCAACAATACCAAAAATTTCGCCTTTTTTTATTTCAAGGTTTATATCTTTTAAGACACATAGATTTTTATTGTAAAATTTATTTAAACTCTCAACTTTAATCATCATATCAATATTAAAACAAAAGCCAATAAATAAATCAAATGTTAAATTTTAATAAGTATAGTATAGTTTAATAATTTGCAAAGTCAAATTTTTGAAGTAAAATGTTAGGTAGTATTAAACTTGAGGGATTTTGTATGGAATTTTTTCGTAAACATCAAAAAATAATTGTATCAATACTTGCTTTATCGTTTATATTTTGGACAATAGCACCACTAGCAATAGCTTTGATTTCGCAATTTGGAAATTAAATATTAAAAAATAAAATAAACTAATATAAAAACGAGTATGAGAAATAAAAAAAGTGTGGGAATAAAAATAATAAGTTTGCTTCTGTTTTTAATCATTACAGGGTTGCAATTTAGTGCCTATGCAACAAGTTATAATCAAGTTGTAAAAAAACACAAAGAAACAAAAGCTAAAATTCGTACATTAAAATTCTTAGAATCTCGTGAAACAAATAAATTATACAAAAACCAGTTAAAACTAGAAAAAACACAAAAAAATCTCATAACTTCAAAAGAACGCTATAAACAAGTCCAGCAACGTCTTGAAAAAGCTCAATTTGAATATAATCAATTAATACATGATTATTCTATATATGAATCACTTGCTACAAATAGAATCGTTAAAATATTTAAAAATCAACGTGGTAGTATGATGGATTTTCTATTGTCGTCAAACGATTTTAATGATTTTTTAGATAGAATATATTTTCAAAAAGTAATAGTTAGACAAGACCAAAAACAACTTGAAAATTTAAGGCAAAGTGCAATAAGAGTAAACCAGCTTAAACTTCAAATTGATAGAGAAAAACAGTATTTAGCACAAACAATTAACTCTATTGATAAAGAAAAACAATCAATATCAAAAGCTATAAATCAAAATGAAAATATGATAAATAAGCTTAAAACAGATAGAAAAGCTTATGAAAAAGCAGAAAGAGAATTAGCATATCAAAGTCAAAGACTTCAAAAAATGCTGGCAAGTTCAAAAACATCAAATGTTAAACTAGCAACAGGTTTTATATGGCCGCTTCGTGGTCCAATCACGTCACCGTTTGGGTATCGTATTCATCCTATATTTAAAACTCGCATATTCCATAGCGGAATCGATATAGGAGTTCCTATGGGAACACCTGTTAAAGCATCAAACTCAGGACGGGTTATGTATGTAGGTTGGTATGGCGGATATGGCAAAGTTGTTATCATTGACCACGGTCAGTATAATGGTAAAGCAATTTCAACTTTATATGCTCATTTATCAAGTTATAATGTATCTGTAGGGCAGAAAATAAGTCAGGGACAAAAAATAGGAAATGCAGGATCAACAGGATATTCAACCGGACCTCATTTGCATTTTGAAGTCAGGGTTCGCGGACAAGTTCAGAATCCTTTAAATTACATCTAAATTTATTGAGGGACATAATATTTAAATGAATTTTTTATATAATCTTATTTTAATAATATTAACGGTAGCAATTTTTAATTTGAATCCTGTTTTTGCACAAACACAAAAAAGTGAAGTTAAAGATATTGAAAATGCAAAGCTGGTTCCTGTAAAAAATTTCCAGGAAAAATTAAAAATTCATGCTTTAAATAAATCTCAGCAATCAAAAGAAACTAATTCAAAGTCTAAATTCAATATTATTAATTTTAAAAAAGATAAAAATAAATCATTAAAAGTAAATGAAAAAACCAAAAAGAAATTTAATATATCAGATGATAAAATTGATAAAAATATTGATGATACATCATCTCAAAACAAAACAGTTAATGCACAAGTTATAAAAAACGAAAATAAAGACAAAAAACAAGTTAAAACAACAAGACGTAGATTTTTTAGCTGGAACAAAAAAGATAACCCTCAAAAAACAAAAAAAGAAAATTCAAATGTTGATATAACATCTGAACGCATGGATTACGACCCCAAAACCGAAAATGTAATAGCAAGTGGAAATGCACGTGTTTATTTCTCTAAAGAAGATACAACATTATATGCTAATAAAATTGTATTTAACCATCAGCACAATAAAATAACTGCAAAAGGCAAAGTAAGGATGGTTAAAGATGGTAAATGGGTTTATGGAGACTATATTATAATTGATATGAATTTTGGTAACTCGCTTATTGAAAATCCTATTACAAAAGACGATAAAATTACATTAAATGCCCAATATGGAAATATGAGCGAAGATAAAATTAAGGGTTACTGGGGTAATATAAAATTTAATGATAAAACAGCTGTAGCACTTCAAACAAGAACTTTTGGAAGATATTTTCCACTTGAACAAGAATTTCAACAAGATATGGTGGATAAAGATGACAAAGCTTTAAAAAATAACTCTTTTACTTTAAAAGCAAGAACGATTATTATAGATAGATTTAAAGAACATGATAGTGCAAAGTTAAAACAAGCCTCTATTTATCGGAATGGAGAACACCTAACAGGAATTGGTGATATTGAACTTATTACAGATAAAGAACAAAACTTCGTAGAACTGTCAGGACCTGAATTAGGAAGCGAAAATCAGCTTGGTATGTTTTTAGGCTATGGATTTGTTTTCAAAATGCCAAAAGGCTCGACATTAAAAGTTGCACCTGTTGTAACACAAAAAAATGACTTTGGTATTGGTTTTACATCTAGATTTTTAAGCAAACGCAACAATGTCGAATTTGGTTATGGAACTTCACGTGACAAAATTGTTATGGACGGCAAATATAAAATAAACGGCGACTGGACATTTGATTATGGCATAAACTCTTATAAAGATGATGGGTTTATGGGTGCTAGAATGCCAGAGTTGATTGGTGAATTAAAATATAAAAAAAGTTATAAAATACCTGAATTGTCAACTCGTTTTTCACATGAATTAAAAGCAGGTATTGCCCGTGATTATAACTTTGATGAATCAAGTGATAGAAACTTTAGTACATTTCGTGCAAAATGGCAGGCTGAATTATATAAAGAACTTTTTACCTATGTGTATAGTGACGATATAGATGTACAAATAGGTTTAATTGGACAAACATCACTTGGAGTTTATGGTACAGGCGATACACAAGCTGTAGTCCGTTTCGCTCCAACAATATCACACAGGTTTAAACGCTGGCATTCACGTGTAAGTTATTATATGTCAGGAATAAAAGACGATTCACCTTTTGATTTCGACAAATTTCGTTATGGAAAATCAGCTTTAGAGTTTACGCAATCTCTTGCTATATGTAAATATTTATCAATAGCATACCGCGGTGTTTATGTTTTAGATGGTGAAACTTTTGATAATAAAAATATGCAGGAAAATAGATTCTACGTATCAGTTGGACCTCCAAATGCAAAATTTAGTATAGGTTATGATTATTTAAGAAAGAATACTTATTTTGATATATCAATGTTAATAGGGTCTGAAAAATCAGGCGTAGATTTTGAATATCTTGAAATGAATGATGTTGAAAAACAAAAGAAAAATAATAAATTTAGATGGTTTAAACATAAAACAAAAAATAAAAAAATTGAAGTTTTATAACTTTTGTAACAATATTGTAATAAAAAACTACATTCATCAAAGTTTAAAAAAAATAATCCGATAATATCTTAGTGTGAAGATAAAGAGGATTAAAAATAATGACATCAAATATCCCAAGTAATTTTAATAAACAATATACTGGTTTGTCTGCTATGCAATCAAATAGTACTTATATTCCGGCAATGTATCAAAATAGCATTGATAATTATGAAAGCAAAAGTAAAAAAACTTGTCGTATTTTAAAAACCGTCACATCTGTTTTTAATACGGCTTTATTAACAGCAGGTTTAGTTATAGGTGGAATTTTTGGTTTTAAATGGTTAAAAAATTCAAATTTGAGTTTTATGTCAAAACCTCTTGAAAAAGTAACATTTTCGAACAATAGCCCAAAAATTGAAGATATTAAAGGCAATGACAAGCAAAAAGCCGAACTTAAGAATATATTAGATAGATGCAAAAATGAAAAAAATGAAGATGGCACTCCCAAAGGTTGTGGCGTTTTGCTTCAAGGACCACCAAGATGTGGGAAAACTTTATCAGCAAATGTTTTTGCAAAAGATAGCGGTTTGACAACATTTTCATGCAAAGCAAGTAAAATAATAAGCTCAGTTCGTGGTGAAACAGAAAAAAATATTGATAAAATGTTTGCACAACTGCATCAACAAGTGAAAAAAGATGGTAAACCCGTTATACTAGTTATGGATGAAATTGATTCTTTTTTAGTGGAACGCAATAATTCATCAAACGAAGAAAAAGCAATGGTGAATGCATTTTTAAAAAATTGTGACAATCTTGAATCACAAGGCATAATTATTTTAGGTTCGACAAATTATGCTAACAAATGTGACGAAGCTGCAATAGGTTCAGGGAGATTCAACGAAACAATTGCTTTTAGACTTCCTATACAAAAAGAAATTGAAAGCATGTTATGTGGTAATGAAATAAAAGAAACAACAACAAATAATTATGAACAAAATATAAGAAAAATTGCAAAATTTATGTTTGACCATAATATGAACTGGGCAGATGCTCACAATATTCTTCAAAATTGTATGGATAACACGAATAAAATCGATTATAAAAAAGCAATGCTATATTTAATCAGTAAATGTCGAGGTAAATCAAGTATTGAAATAAGTAAATTGAAAAAATCCAGCCCAAAGGGAATAAAATGGGATGATATATACGGTCTTGATAATGAAAAAACAAAATTAGAAAACTGGGAAATGGACGAAAAAAATTCTAGTGGTTATTTATTGTCAGGTCCTGCCGGATGCGGAAAAACAACAATACCTTATGCTCTTGGAGAAAAAATTGGTGCAGACGTTTATACTTTGCGTATAGGAGATAAAGGAGTTAATGTTGATAATGTAAAAGAAATTATTGAAGAAATAAAACTTGAAGGTTTACAACGTCAAATAAATGGCGAAAAACCTATAATATTATTCATGGACGAAGCTGAAACAATGTTTCCTAATAGAGAAGGAGCTGATTTAATGCATAGTGTTGAAAACAGCCATACAAAAACTGCCACCATGCTAGATTGTATTCAAAACCTTCAAGAATCAGGTATTTTATGTCTTGCTGCAACAAATCACCCTGAAAATGTCGATGGTGCTATAAAACGTGAAGGTCGTCTAAACGAAATGAAAATAGGCATGCCTGATAAAGCAAGTATTAAGAAGCTAATTGAGCATAAATATCCATCAATTTGTAAGGACACCAGCTACACTGTTGATAGTATTGCAAATGTATTTATAGATAAAGCAAAAGGTAAATCGAAATTATCAATTGCAAATATAATAAGTGTTTTAAATATATGGTATACTTCTTCATATAGTTCAGATACATCAATGAGTCCTTTAGATACAAAAAAACTGCAACAGCTGGTAGACGATAAAGCAGCCTCAATGAATTCAAAACCATTTGAAAGCGGGCTTACTCAAATTGGTAAATCATTAGACGAAATAAAAGAAGCAATAGATGCTTTAAAGGACAATGGAGCTGGTGCAAAACTTGAAGAGCTTAAAACAACATTGGAAGAGAAGCTTAGTAAACTTCAGCATCTTGAATTTATGCAAGAGTCAATTCAAAAAATGCAAGAAGCACTTGGGGAGGTTTCAACAGATGAAAGCGGAAAAAAACATACCTTATTAAACCTGATAGAAACAATGGAGGCAAAACTTCAATGTTTAGAAAATCTTTCAAAACTAAAAGAGCTTTCAGAAAGTTTAAAAACATATACAAAACAAAATGGAGAAATTGTTCAAGCTTTCAATAGTACGGTTGAGGCATTAAAAACAACAATGGAGAATATTAATACAATAGCTGAGAACAATGTAGATTTAATGAATAGTTATAAAGAACTTGCAGGTTCTGTTGCAGGCACTTTACAACAAGTTAAGAATTCCTTAGATAATTTAAGTGGCAGCCAAACAAACTTAGCTGATGCTATAGGTAAACTAAATGCATCACAAGAAGCATTTACTCAAGCTATAACAAAATTAGATAAGAACCCAAAAGATAACTCATCAAACCTTATATCTTCTATAAATGGTATTACAGAATCTATTGACAAATTAAAAGACACTATTAAAGAGGTGATAAAAGAATCTTATAGAGCCAAATTACCGGAAATTTTTCAAACTCTAGAAGGCAATGTGTTCAATGGGCTACCGACATTATTTCATCATAGTATTGATATACAATCAACAAGAAAAAAATCTATATTACAATTATTTTGCGCACCGTACAATTCGCAAACTACATATAACCAGGGCAACACAGATACGTTTAACTCTATTGCTACTAGAATAGCACATACAATATTAACAAACATACATCCGACACTCCAAACTCATTTCACCGCTACATTTGATGCTGCAAAAGACAAAAATATTACATTAGAACAGTTTTATTCTAAAAATGAAACATTAAAAAATTTACAAAAAAAGATAGACAATGATCCTGATATTCAAGCAATATCAGAAATGTTAGAAAACAATCCTAAAATTATTAACGCTGTATTATGTGCATTAAGCAATTTTAATGATTTATATACAAACAAACCATTTGAATATAACGATGAGTATTATTTTAGCTATAACATAGAGGTTAATTCGGAGGAGAATACAGATCACATTGTTATTAAAGATGGTGACAATAAGGAATGTTTTAAGCTTCAAAAAGATACGTTTGATAATACAATAAAAAAAGGACTAAAAGCACTTATAAATCATGTTTTTGATACATGCTGGGATGGTAGCTTTAGTGGAAAGAACACTAAAATATAAAAAATAATAACTACGCCCGGCGGGAATTGAACCCACGGCCTCAGGCTTCGGAGACCTGCGCTCTATCCAACTGAGCTACGGGCGCGCATAGATATTTAATATTAAATCATAAACACAAAGTTTTATAAACAAGCATGGATACTTTCCATTATTGCTTTATAGTCATTTTCATTTAACGTTGATATAGCTTTCATTGCAGCTTGAAGTTTGTATGATTTTTTATCATACCATCTTCTTTTCTTTTCATAATTATAAAGCCCCAAAACACGATTAAGCCCAAGACTTAACTCAGGTTGAGGTTCTTCTTTATGAAAATCCTTTAACGTTTTAGCTGCATCCAACATATGTCCTGCAATTTGATTTTGTAGTTCAAAATCCATTTTGCTCATAATTTCAAGGGTTTCGGCAATTTTATCGTGTTTATCATACCATCTTTTTTTCATACTTAAAATTCCTCCCATATTGAAATTATATTAATTTAATTATATTATATGGTTTTAAAAATGCAAAATGTAAACTTTTGTTAAATTGAGTATATAAAAAGTCAATATTTTTTAACAAAAATACTTTATAATAGTAAGAGTATTTTAAAAATTGCGGAGTTAAACACAGACATATGATTGATTTAAGCATAAATTTATATATGTTAACTCAACTTTTTAATATCCCCACTTCACGTTTAAAAGCTTATGAAAATAAGTCTGTTGAAGAAATAATTGATTTAGAAGCGGCAAGCGGGAATAAAAAAGCACAAGAGTTTGACAAAGAAATTTTGCAAGACCCGCAAAAAATGATTGAGTTTTTTAGACTCGATAATTATGAAAATAAAACTGCAATATTAGAAAATCTTAATTCTACAGATTTAAAAAATATTTTGCCAATGCTAGAAAACGAACAACTTATTGTAGGGTTAAATTTCTATACAACTGATGCTTTATTTGAGTTGATGAAGGAGTTGCCAAAAGAAGAATTAACAAAAATGATGTTTAATAAATTTTCACCTGAAAAATTTTTATCGTTGACAAATGAAAAAGAATTAAACAAATTTTTTGATAGCGATAAAATAAAAAAAGAAGATATGGTAAAACATTTGGATAAAATTCCTGATGAAATATTATTCCAAATGTATGAAACAATTACAGGTATGCCGTTAGTTGAACCAAATAAAGATGAAATTATTAATAACATTTCAAGCTTAAACGATAACGCTTTTAAACGTGCTATGAAAGTTATGGAACCTGAAGGCAAAATGACAATGATTTTTGAAATGGGGCGTATAAAACCTGAAGTTTATGAAGAATTTTCACCTGAAGCTTTAACCAATCCATATCGAGAACTTGATAAGGAAGAAATTATTACAAATATGGCGGTACTTGAACAAAAAAATATTTTAAATATGGTAACCCAATTACCTGACGACTTAATTGCAATTGTTGCTTCGCAAATTGATACAACTGAGTTTGCAAAATTATTATATAAAGACTTCCGTGAAGTTTTATCAAAAATAGCAATAGGAAATATATAAAAACAATTTATATAATTTATAAACAGAATTATATCTTATCATATAAAACAGTTGTTAAATCTTGTTAAATCTGCTAAAATAATAAAAATTATAAAGTTTAGCGGAACAACAAAATGCAATTGAAAAAATTTAATGTTTTAGGTTTTGATGTTGATATAATAAATTTTAACGATGCACTTAAATATACACTAAACCGGCTTGAAAATGGAAAAAGTACACATGTTGTTACTATAAATCCTGAAATTATTGAACAGGGTAATAAAGATAACGAATTAAAATCCATACTTAAAAGTGCTGATTTAACAATCCCTGATGGTGTTGGGGTAATGCTTGCTTTGAAATTAAGCGGTGTCAAAAGTGCTTCAAGGATTCCAGGTGTTGATTTTGCTTTTAACTTGCTTAAAGAATCTGCTAAATATAATTATCCTGTTGCATTAATTGGGTCAAAAGATGAAATTATTAATAAAGCTTGCGAAAATTTAAAACTTAAAATACCCAATTTAAATATAACGTATTGCCATAATGGTTTTTTTGATATAAGTGAAGAAAAGATTATTAATGATTATATAATCAAAATAGCTCCCAAAATAATTCTTGTAGCAATGGGAGGGAAAAAGCAAGAGCTATTTATAAATAACCTGAAAGAAAATATAGAAGGTTGTGTTTTTATTGGTGTTGGAGGCAGCTTTGATGTATGGTCAGGTTATGTAAAAAGGGCGCCATTAATTTTCCAAAAATCAGGGCTTGAATGGTTATATCGTGTTATTTCTCAACCAAGTAGATTTAAGAGAATATTTCCAACTTTGCCAATGTTTATAATAAAGGTTATAATAAATAATATGTTAAAAGAAAGTGGTGGATGTAATTAATGTTAAAAAATGAAGTTTGTTTGACAAATGATGAAAAACAAAAACTAAATTTAATGGCGCGAGAAGTGCGTCTTGATATTTTAAAAATGGTTTATAATGCAAAAAGCGGACATATAGGTGGTGCTTTTTCGTCAGTTGAATTAATGCTTACTTTATTTTTTAAAAGTTTAAACCACAAAAAAAATAGTGACATAAATTATTCCAAACGAGACAGATTTATTTTATCAAAAGGTCATGCAAGCGCATTATATTATGCTGTTCTTGCACAATTTGGATATATATCAAAAGAAGATCTTATGACATTTCGAAAACTTGGTTCAAAACTTCAGGGTCATCCATCAAAAAAATTTTTGGACTGCGTTGAAGTTTCAACAGGTTCATTGGGACAGGGTTTATCTATTGCCAATGGTATTGCTTTGGGGTTGAAGCTTGATAAAAATGATACATCAAAAGTATTTGTATTGCTTGGTGACGGTGAACTTCAAGAGGGAAACGTCTGGGAAGCAATTATGAGTTCGTCTCATAACAAATTAAATAACATAATAGCAATTGTTGATAAAAATGATTTACAAATTGACGGCAAAACTGATGATGTAATGTCGCTTTCAAACTTAAATCAAAAATTTAAAAGCTTTAATTGGGATGTTTATGAAATTGACGGACATGATTATGACCAAATTTTAGATGCATATGAAAATGCTAAATTATCAAAAGAAAAACCAACTTGTATTATAGCTAATACAAAAAAAGGCTATGGCGTTTCATTTATGAATAATAATAAAGACTGGCACGGCAAAGCACCAAATGTTGATGAGTACAATAAAGCAATAGAGGAGCTTAAGTAAAAAAATTATGAAAAATATTTTAAATGATAATAAAAATAAGCAGTCAATGAGAAATATTTATGGAGAAACCATTTCTGCATTTGGTGAAAAAAGAGAGGATATAGTTGTTTTGGATGCAGATTTATCTTGTTCCACCAAAACAAGTATTTTTGCAAAAAAACATCCTGGTAGATTTTTTAATGTTGGCATTGCAGAGCAAAACTTAATAACACAAGCTTGCGGATTAAGTTTAACAGGCAAAAAAGTTTATGTTTCGTCGTTTGCAATGTTTGCAACCGGACGAGCATGGGAACAGATACGAAATACATTATGTTATAACGATTTAGATGTAAAAATTGTTGCAACACATTGTGGCTTAACAGTTGGTGAAGATGGAGCATCACATCAGGCTTTGGAAGATATTGCCATTATGAAAGCTATTCCAAATATGATGATTTATTCACCATGTGACGCCAATGAAACAAAAAAAATACTTGAATTCTCGTTATCATACAATAAACCAATGTATATTAGATTATCACGTTGTGACGTTTATGATGTATTCAATGAAGAAAATAACTTTAACCCCTATAAAGCCTCTACATTAATGTCAGGTAATGATGCAACCATTATTTCAACAGGTGAATTTACATATAATGCAATTAAAGCAGCAAAAGTATTAAAAGAAGAAAATGATTTAAATATTGAAGTTATGCATATTGGAATGATAAAACCAATTGATAAAGAAAGCATAATAAAAATAGCAAAAAAACAAAAACCTATATTTACTTTGGAAAATCATTCAATCATTGGCGGAGTCGGGTCATCAGTTTGCGATGTTGTTTGTTCTTCAAATTACCCTTGTCGTGTTATAAAATTTGGAGTTAATGACACTTTCGGTCAATCAGGAAAACCTGATGAGTTACTTGAATATTACAATTTAACTCCAAATCAAATTGCAAATGAAATAAAAAAATATTTAGTGTAAAATATAAATATAAATGATATTTAGAAAATATGGGTTTATTAAAACTTAAAAAATATGATAAAATTAATTAATGTATCAAAAAAATATAAAAATACGTATGCCTTAAGGAATGTAAATTTAAATATTAATGCAGGCGAATTTGTCTTTTTAACAGGTGCGTCAGGCGCCGGTAAGTCAACTTTAATGAAGCTTTTATATCGTGAAGAGATACCTTCAAATGGTGTTGTAACAATTGGTAACGTTAATGTCGCAAATTTGCCAAACTATAAAGTTCCAAATTTACGTCGTTGTATGGGTATTGTATTTCAAGATTATAAACTGCTTCATAATCAAAGTGTATATGATAATGTAGCTTATGTTATAAGGACACTTGGTTATAGCTCTCGCGAAATAGAAGCTAGAGTTTTAGGAGCCTTAAAAATAGTTGATTTGGATAATAAAATAAAGGCAAAAGCAAATGAACTTTCAGGCGGTGAACAACAGCGTGTTTCAATAGCACGTGCAATTGTAAACGGACCACCTTTACTTATAGCTGATGAGCCAACAGGCAATCTGGATCCAAAAAATTCACTTGAAATTATGCAAATTTTAGAACAAATAAATTTAAAAGGAATTACATTAATTATTTCAACACATGATAAAGCTATGGTAAATCATTTCCGCAAAAGAGTAATAACTTTGCAAAATGGTGAAATAATACGTGACGAGTTAGGTGGTACATATGAGTAATACACGAAATACAATAAAAAAACACGTAAAACCTCATATCCCAAAAGATATTATAACTGAATTGAGGATTATCTACCGTATAATAATGGAAGCATTATACAGCATAAAACGAACAGGATGGGTAAATTTAGCTATAATATCGACACTTGTTGCTATACTGACAATATTTGGAGCATTATTTAGAACGTCAATATCGGTATCAACTTTTGCCCAGGCTATTGGAAGTTCGCTACAGTTATCAGTATATGTAAAACCCCAGTATGATACAAGATTATTGGCCGAATCTATCTCTCATATTGATAATGTAAAGTCAACAAAAATTATACCAAAGGAAACATCATGGAATAAGTTGAGAAAAGAAATGGATATGCCAAATATTAAAAATCCGCTTCCCGATACCATTCATGTGCAAATTGACGAACCCAAAAATCTTGATATTGTATTTCAAAAAATTAAAACACTAAATGGTGTAGAGGACTTAAATTATGCAAAAGATATAGCACAAAAAATGGAAATATTTAATTCTGTTGTTCGTACGGTTACCATTATAGTTATAATTATAGCAGCTATTTTAACAATAACTATAATAAACAATACAATTCAACTTGTTATACAATCGAGAAAAGATGAAATTGAAATAATGCGCCTTATGGGTGTAAGCAATTGGTATATAAGAACCCCTTTAATACTTCAAGGAGCAATATACGGATTTTTAAGCGCAATTATATCTCTTTTGCCAATGTCAGCAATACAAAACGGCTTAAATAATGTCCATCATTTCTTTATGATACCATCACCAATATTTGCTGATAAGTTAGTTTCAGTAGCTATTTTTATTTTAGCAATCATATTCGCTTCAGGTGGTAGTATTTTATCAATAAAAAAACATATTCAGGTATAAATAAAAATGAACAATAATATGCAAAATATAATAAACAAATATGATGCTCTTCCTGCTATGCCAAATGTAGTTATGAAAGCACTAAATATAATAAAAACAGAAAACTCGGGTTTAAAAGAACTTGCAAAAATTATATCATACGACCATTCATTAACAACGCAGGTATTAAAACTTGTAAATTCAGCATATTATGGGCTTCCAAAACAAATTACTTCAATACAAAATGCTATATCGCTTTTGGGATTTAATGAAATACGAAAAACAGTTATTGCTATAACATTAAAACCAATGCTTACCTCACGAGGAGGCAGGGATTTATGGGAACATTCAATAATTTCTGCAATAGCTTGCGAATTTTTAGCAAAACAAGTCAATATCATTAAACCTGAAGATGCTTTTGTTGTTGCATTTTTACATGATATCGGCAAAATCGTATTAAACCATTCCTCTCCAATTGCATATAATAAGGTAAAAACACTTGTGAGTGAAGGTAATAATATACTTGAAGTTGAAAACTTACTGATTGGTGCATCACATACTGATATTGGATTTAAACTTGCAAAAAAATGGCAATTACCTGTTATGCTTGCAAATTGTATAAAATATCATCATAATCCTTTTCAGTCGTCAATATCCACTGTAGTCGGGCTTGTTACATATGCTGATATTATTGCACATTGTGATTATACAAACAAAAATATTGAAAAAATACAAAAATTAACAAGACTTGGATATGATGTAACTGAATCTTTATCTGATATTATTTTTGAAACTGCTTCAAAATTAATTGAAAGCCTCAATTAACAGCCTCTAACCATTTAAATTTATTATCTGCAATTGACTATTTTTCATTGCATCAGGATTTTCTTCAACCATTTTTCGAACTGTTTTTTCATTTATTTTCGGCAATCCAACACCAAGAAATAAAGGAATAAATAAAAATGTTGACAAAAAATCAAAAAAACTATTCATAAATTTAGCTTTTTTGACAAAAGTGTTATCTGTTTTTTGAAATAATCCTGTTAAATCATTTAAGACATCGGTCTTATCATTTGAAGAATTTATTCGTTTAAACATTTCAACTATATCATTCTTAGATGCTTCTTTAAATGTAGAAGCTCCTTTATCAGGTTTAAATTGTTTATATAAATCTTCGACAATTCTCTTTAATTTTTTATCAGAAGAAAAGAATTTTTTTGCATCACCACCATTATCATTTAAAAATTTTGAAAATCCATAA
This sequence comes from uncultured bacterium, assembly GCA_900553845.1. Lineage (GTDB taxonomy): Bacteria > Cyanobacteriota > Vampirovibrionia > Gastranaerophilales > Gastranaerophilaceae > UMGS1477. The sequence goes on along the minus strand of USEW01000005.1, from coordinate 16,507 downwards.
AAACCTTCCTTGTAGTCGTCAATTTTGCTATATTTTGATACAAGCTGCGAACTTGAAAGTATATTTGTTGAACCAAAAGGATTAAATAAATTTAAGGTTTTAACAAAAGGATTTGCTTTATGATTACCTTGAAGCAAAGCATAGCCTGATTTTTTTGCCGATAGTGTTGACATTATATTACGTAAAGAAAATGACCCCATCATCATTATAATAATAGTCGTTACATCTCTTTGGAGTATTTCTGCACGCTCAGTATTATCACGCGCTTTAATAAGCCTAGGAAGTAAAATAGCTCCAAAGGAAACAATACCAAGAGCTAAAACAGGCATTGATATACCTGAATACTCCATTTTTTCATTAAGTTTGCGTAAAAAACTTGCACCACTAGCACCAAATGAGACATTAGTCTTTTGTATAGATGGCTTGTTATTTGTATTTTCATTATGATAAATATTTGTCGCGATATTATTTACTTTCATTACATGTCTTCTCCTGGTTAAAAGAAACGTCAGAAGCCTGAGTATTTGGCTTAAGCCCTGCAAGAGCCGGATTTTCTTTACTTCGCATATACAATTTTGGAACATTGGAAACAACTATCATTGTACCAACTGTCATGAATATATTTAAAAATACACGAAATATACTTCTTGTTTTATTAAATTGTTTTGCAAATTTATCAGAGTCAAATGAATTTATTGATTTTTTTAAACTATTTGACATATCTTGAGTGTAATATTCAAGTTCATCAAAAAACTTATAAATATTACGGTCGTACTTTTTTGTTTTTCCTATTGTAACTTTGACAAAATCTTTAGAGGAATCATTTGAATTTTGTTTGATTATTTTTGAAATATCATCACATAATTTTCCTAAAATATCATCTTTTGTACCAGGCTGAGCTTTATTTAAAAGTTTTTTAAAAAATCCCTTTTTAGGTGCTTTAAGAGAGTTCATAAATCTTACTGAAAAATCTTTAGCTTTATCATTTATATCACCACCTTTATAACCTGCGTTTTCAAGAACATTTTTGAAAACATCATTATAAAACGTTGCACTTAAATTTTTTTCATCACTCAAATTTTTAATATTTTTCAAAGACTCGGCAGCTACATCACTTAAACCATTAATTGTATTAACAGTAACATTGCCGGATTTATGCTTGATTGTAAATAGTTTTAAAATAGTAGCAGGAACAAGAAACAATAAAGGCCCTGTTACAAATTCACGGATTGCAACTTCACCAGCATGCGCATAATTTGGATGCCCTAATTCTTCCCTATTTCTATCAAGAGCTGTCAGTGTTCTTGGAATATTCGTTCCAAGCATATCCTGGATTGTAAATGAAGCAGCAGTTCCTCCGCGTTCAATAGCATCCATAGTTGCAACTACAACACCATCAAGTCCCTTAAACGATGTTTTATCGTGTTTTTTAGACTTATTATATATTCCACTATAGTTTAGATTACCGTTAAAATTATTTCGACTTATTTCCATAAACATTCCTTCACTTTTATTTAAACACCGTAAAAAAAAAAATTGCTAGTAAAACAGGAGAATGTTAACTTTTTTTTACAAAAAAAAATTGTATATTGGTTTTTTTTCTTTTTGTAATAAAATAAATTATAGTAATTGGGACATTAGCGCAGTTGGTAGCGCACAACACTGGCAGTGTTGGGGTCAGGGGTTCGAATCCCCTATGTTCCAATTTAAGAGATAATTAGCACCTTTGATGAACTCATCAAAGGGCTTTTTTATGTCATAGCTTAGCTCTCGACCGTCCAGCCAAAAGTTCGGAAATACTAATTTCAAAATCTTACGTTTTCTATCAATTTCCGAACTCGCATATAGTTCATAAATCCGAGAAACCACTTCCAGCAGGTGTTTCATACTGATATGCACTTGTTCGACATTGTTATTAAAATTAGCAATCTGATTTTCCAGCAGGCTAACTTCTCGGGTCAATTCTGCTTTCTTACGCTCGTAAGTTTCCTTATCAATAGCGTTATCAAGGTAAACATCAACTAATCTATCAAGACGTTTCTTAGTGATGTCAAGGTCACGTAACTTCATCTTTTGTTGCTGGGTTTCTTCTTGATGTTGAGTATCAAAGCGTTGTTTTAACTTATTGAGATACATTTCCAGTATATCTTCGGGTATGGTCATGTCTTTCAAAGTATCTTCAACAAGTTTATTTGCCACCTCTTCATTTATCTGCTTGCAGTTACAACCGTTTTTCGGTTTCGGTCTAAGGTAGATATATTTACCCTTTTTAGGTGGTTCGGGGGTTACGGTACACCCACAATTTTTACATTTAATCATGCCCTTAAATAAACCATGCCTGTTGTCTTTAATTTTGTTAGAGTGGTTACGACCTTTACCCTCTCTAACCTTGCGACATCTTTCAAATAACTCATCCGATATGAGATGAGGGTATATATGAGGGTATCTAATTTCGTTCTTTTTACCTTTGTTAATAACTTCTATCCCGATATAGAATTCATCCATGAGGATTTTACCTATATTGCTTCTATCAAAGGGTTTCCCTGTTTTCTTATTCTTCAATCCCCACTCTTTCGACTTTTCCCATAGTTCATCAACGGAATACAAGCCAGTAGCGTATTCAACAAAGAGTTTTCTTATAAGGAAAGCACAACTATCATCTATCAATATTTCTTTAGGGTCTTTCTCGTTTCTTTTATAACCGACTCTTAACTTTGTAAATACACGTCCTTGCTTTATCATCTCTGCATGAGAACGTTTTATGTTATCTGATAAACTATCTGTATAACTTTGAGCCATCATGACAAAAACATTGTATATCATAAGTTCTTGACTGGTTGAATTTTGATGTAGCACTTGTTGCTCGGTCATTAGGTGTATTTCAAGTTTACCGTTTTGTCGTAGCTTGTCTAATATTGGAGCTTCTTTAAAGCCACGTTGAAGTCTATCGACTTTATCACAAATAAGGGCAACAGGTTCTTTTTGTTTCTCAATGAACTTAATCATTTCAAAGAGCTTAGGACGGCTTCCACGTGTGGAACTTTCATGGAACGTGTACTCTTGAATAACCTTTAAACCTCTTCTTGCACAATAAGCTCTGCCTTTATTAACCTGTCCGTCAATAGAATAGCCGTCCTCTTGTGGTTTAGAGGATACTCTACCCAGTATTACGGCTACTTTTGCTTTTAATTCGTGCTTATTATTTAATGCGTACATGTTGTCTCCTTTACTGTATCTTAACTAATAAATAATTCTCTGCAATCGGATATGAAAAAGGGTTGGGTTTTATTTAGCCCAACCCATAAATAAAGTGAAAGTGAGGTTTATATATTTTTCAGCTTCAACTCTAACTCGCTTTTCTTTCGGTCAAAATCTTCTTTTGACATCTCACCGTTTGCATAGTATTCAGATATACGGCGTATTTTACCGTTTATAATTCCTTTTTTAATACGTCTGCTATGAACAGTTTTATAAAAGCGTTCTGCCATTAAATCTTCAAGGTTACTTGAAATTTTTTTAATTTTAATTTTCATATTTATTACCTCATTTCTTATAATGTGCTTGTTTAAAATCCTGTGTATTCAAACGCTCGCCTACTCTGGCGGACTTTTATTAAGTCTTTGTTGTTTTAGATATTCTTCCAGTAACAAGGATAAGAACTCTAGGACATCCTCGTTATATTCATAAGCAAGTGGGCATGCATTATTAGGGTTATTGTCTGTCATCTATGCCACCCCCTAATAACTCATAGCCTGTATAACTTCAGTCAAGTTATCTACTGTCAGAGGCATGTAGCAGGTGATGTAGCGTTGCAGGATGTCTCGTTTTTCTTTGAAATATGTAGAATGGGTCTTGCGTTTTGTCTCTACTTCAATGTAGCTTCGGACTTTTGATAAATCGTATTCATGCAGCTCTAATAACCTTATGAGTCCATGCATGCGTTCAAACTCGGCTTGTGTTGGGCAAGTATCCTCTTCAACCATAGTTATATACTTGCCTCTAGCCTCTTTAAGACTTTCGGCAGTTATATTCAAGAGGCTTAACATCTGTATAACAGGTCTCTGCTCACATGCCAGCAACTCATTAAGCGTTAATGTCCCCTTTTTACGGTTTGGAGCAAGGAATTTCCTTATAGCAGGGAAGTTTCTCAAGCGTAGCTCCATTCTTATGGTGTTGTTAGCAATATCCATGCCTCTTGCACCGATACGCTTAATATAGCTACGTTGTCTATGCTCTCTGATTTCTGCACCTTTATTATAGATACAGAATTGATAATTAGGAGTTTGTTTAGACTGCTTGCCCCTTGCTAGTATCTCATAGCCACTATTACCATAGTTAAGTACACAGTATCGGTCTGTCCTTAAAGGAAGAAAGCTAGAGAATGACTTTAAATCTGAGTTTATATCGTCTGTAAGTAAGTCATTAGTAACATGAGTAGATAATACCTCTGCTCTAGCTATAAAGGCATTGTTATTAAAATCTATCAACCCTGTTGACTTAATCACATTAAGAGCTTCATCAATATTGTTACGAGTTATTAGTCCTAAGTTACCCTCACTTGAAACAATCTTGCCACTTATGCTTACGATAAAATCGCCATTGTTAAAGTACATGTGTACGAGACCTAAGCGTAAATCGTCCTTATTAAAAAAGGGTTTAGCGTTAGGAAACTCCAGCTTCGCCTTTCTGAATGGCTGGTCATCATAAGTATTAGCGTTTAATACATCTTGCTCTCTTTGAGTAAGAAGCATTTGTATATAAGATTTTTCCTCTGAGTACAAACAGAGTATATTTTCGTCTTTAGTCGCTGGAATATGAGGTTTGCTGGTTCTAAAGAATTTTTCTCTCTTAACCGTAAATCCTGCTTCATCAGCATGAATTAGAGACAGGCGTAATTTGATGTAATCATACCCGATAATATCGCTTTGTTGTTGCACAGAGTCGAGATGAAGCTCAGGTATAGCCCTGTCTTCATCTTCTCTTGTGTAGTTGTAGTCGTAAGTTTCTCTTGAATTGTCATACGGTAAAATATCATCTAAGCCGTCTGAGTCTTTCAAGTCTTCAATGTCGTACTCATCTTCAAACTCAGGGATTGTTTCGGTCAATATTTCGTCAACTACTCTAACAGGTTGAATATTGTTATTTGCTTCGTGAGTCTTTTGTGTCATTAGTCATTACCTCGTTTTCTGTTGAGGATTATGACCTAGTTAAAATAACCAACTAACGATGGTTAGTGAGTTGGTTAGTTAAGTAAGTTAGTTAGAAAAAAAGATACTGTTATTATTTGATAACAGTATCTTTGTAAAGTTTTATTAAGATGTTAGTTAAAAATCCACGTTGTTAGTCAAAATCTTTATACCTCCAAACATCTTCCAAAATGTATTCTCCCTCTCCTCTATCTCCTTTAAGCAATATCTTTTCTGTATCATATATTTCCTGATATTGTTCGTTAAGTCTTTTAACAGCCATATATAATGTTTTCATGGTTATATCTAGTTTATTATTTGTTAAGTCAGACTTAGCAAAATTAAATTTGCCAGCTTTAGCCTTACATTTAAGGTGATTATAGAGCTTCCCTGTTTTACGAGTAAATTTTGTGCGTTTTCGCTTTTCTTGTTCTGCCTCTTGCTTTGGGTCTTTCTTTTTGCTTTTAGACTTAGGTTCTGTTGGTTCTTCAAGGATACCGCTTAAGTTTAAGGAACATTTAAAGCTAAAACTTTCCTCGCTGACACTCTCGTTAGCAGTATCAATTTTAATATCTAAATCATAACCACCATTATCATGTAGTTTAATTAGCTCAGGAGCTAACTGAGGCATAGCGTAAATATTAGTTGAAATAAAGCAATTCAAATTTAAAGGTGCTAGCCTTTTTATAAATTCTTGCCGAACATAATTCCACTTTAATACATTCTGATTACGTGTCTCTAAACGGTCATTCACTAATTCTTCACAGTATTTCTGTAAATAATCTTTGAGTATATCTCTTTGAGGTTCTTTGACCGATACTATATAAAAATCATTTTCTACTTCTCTGTAAAATACATTTTGTGCTGAGTTTGAGCTATTTACAATACTTTCAAGGTTATCAAATAAAGAGTCAAGGGTTTCTTTTGGTATCCTATTTGCAACATAAGGAATACTCAAGGTCTTACCTTGTAAGAAGTAAAATAATATAGCTAAGTTATAACTGAAAATTCTTCTCATGTCCTAATCCTACCATAAACAGACTCTTCACTCAAAACCCCTTAATGCAATAGGTACATCCAAAGTTTTGAAAAAATTGAAAATTTCCGTATGTATAGTAAAACAAATTTTGGCTCATGATAAAAAAGTGTTCTATCAATCTTTTTTTAACCACTCTATTTTTATTCCAAGCAACTCACACACAGCCATGAGGTCTGTATATTTAACCTTAATATCATCAAATCCATACTTAACAGGGTCAATAACTTTGTTATCTAGCGTTAATAATAAGTCATAGTTAAGCACACCGAGCATGTTCTTAATCTCTTCAACTGAATAGGAAGCTCGTAGCTGCTTTAAATACTCTGCTTTGTGCTTGTTTTTATACTCATTAGAGGATTTATCCTCTGGCATATCATTTCTAAGTACAGGCAAGAATATAGAGAACTTAACTTCCTCATCTTGCATGATGCCCTCTATTTTCTTTTGTAGCTGTAATTCCAGCCTATTTAATTGTTTACCATTCTTATTAACCATATTTGTATATTACATCATTGTTGATGTTAATACAACACTTATGATAGAAATGTAAAGAAGTGTAAATATGGTACATCATACATGTTGTAATTCTATCAATAGTGATGTAATATATAAAAGTAAGGAAAACGAATTAAATGAAAGGACAAAAACAATGGTAGCACAAGTAATCACAACAAACATCAATTTAGAAGACAACGCAAAAGTTATCAAATCTTTAGACTCTAAAATCGCTGAATTAAAAGAGCTTAGAGATGAGAAAGTTGCAGAGGTTAAAGAAGTGATGAACAAAGCTAATGTAACGGAGCTTAAAGCTGGAGCTTTCACCTTTACATTAAAGGAAATCACAAGAAATAATGTTGATACAAAGACTCTTAAAACAAAGTATGCAGAGCTATACAAAGCATTGTTAAAGGTTTCTAGTTATATGAAGTTTGATATAGTGTAGGGGGTTTCTCTCCCCCTCTACACTTTTAAAGGAGTAAGTAATGGTAAATCAAGATAATATCAAAACAATTTTAAAATTCATGCCACAGAGTCAAGCTCAATGTTTTATTGAGAGTCTCATGGGAGCAGAACATGAATACTATGAAGACATTGCCGATAAATTAGCTAATGTAATCAGCTCAGCACCCTCAATCTATGAGACAGACGGACAAGGTGAAGAAGTTAAACCAGTTCTACACTACTTTTACGGTAATGTTGACATCTATGTAACTGAAATAGATAAAAGTGGATACAATCAGCATTTTGGCTATACGAGCTTAGGCTTAGGGTATCTTGAAGCTGGCTACATCGACCTTGCACCCATCTTTCTACAACTGCCCTTACTTAATCTTGACCTTAATTTCACCCCGAAAACGATAGCAGAATACAGGAAAGAATATGAGGCAACAAGTCTGTGAGCATACAAAGATAACGAACATATTTATTGAGTTAATTCATACAATAAAAAGGTCTGTCTTTCATAGTTCACATTCATACAAGATAAATTAGAAAACAAGGTTTTTATTAAAAAGAGGTAATAACACATGACAACTAAAGCATTTTTAAGGGTATCCACAGTATTACAGGATACTGAGAAAAATAAAATTGATATACTACAGTTTGCTAACCGTATGAAACTTGGTAATGTTGAATTTACAGAAGAAAAAGTTAGCGGTAAATTCAGTTATAAGTATCGTAAACTTGGGGCATTATTAGACTCCATGAGTAAGGGAGACGTTTTGATAGTTCCTGAGTTATCAAGGATTGCAAGGTCAACCATTCAGATACTAGAAGTAATACAAATAACACAGGACAAAGGTATTACTTTGTATTCATTGAAAGAAAACTTTTGCAATATGGATAACTCGATTGCTTCAACGGTTACAAAAACAATCTTTGCCCTTGTTGCTCAAATAGAGAGGGAATTAATTAGTTTACGGACTACAGAGGGATTAAGAGCAAGAAAGATAGCAGGAGTGAAGTTAGGTCGTTCAAAAGGTAAAGGTAAGTCTAAACTAGACCCGCACATGGAAGACATTATGAAGCTGGTGTCCTTGAGAGTACCAAAAACATTAATTGCTAAACAGTACAATACATCTGTAGGTAATCTGTATAATTTTTTGAACCGTATCCAATCGTAACTTTTCTTGATTACATTTTAGCTATCACTGATGCTTCACAGTGATAGCTTTTCTTTATTTATACAATGATAGCTTCTATTCGATTTTTTAAATCATTCTGAAACTTTTTAAGACCTTCTTCAGTATCATCCCACAAAATTATGTTTCTATGACTTAAATCGAAATGTACACCTTCAATACCTAAGCCTTTATTCGTCTCTAACCACTCTTTATGACAAGTATATATTACTGGCATTCCAAGACCATAAGCAAATCCTGCTTCCCAATACACTCCTCCTCTATATCCTGTTAAATCAGCTACCATAAACCTACTTTTTCTTATTTGAGCAATCATTTCATCATTTATATCGTTAGTATGTTCAACATTATCTATTTTAATTGACTCAAACCTTTTACCGTCTTCTATTGCAGGTTTAATTGCATCTGTATATATTGACTGCATATCAGGTCTAAAATGAATTTTGTCCTCATGTTCTTTATCATTAAACCACATAGCAACGAAGGCTTGTTTTGAATTGAGACTATTTTTGCCTTTTTTTGCTAAATACTCTAAGGCTTTTGTTGTTAAAGTTATAAAGCGTTTACCATATTTTACAAAACATATATTATAGTTTATAATATTATTTTTATCTTTTAACGCCTCTTCATGGCAATAATAATTACATGAATATTTCTTTACATCATTTTCATAGTTTTTTGTAGCAATACTAAGGCTTTTCCCATTTATTTCTCGATTTAACGTAACATATTTTTCTTCCTTTAAATATTTTATTATTTGCGTAAGTTCATAATTATTTTTGCAGAAAAACAGAGGGAAGTCTTTATCAAAATCAATACATATTTCTTGAGAAATAAAATCAGTTTTGCTTTCAATATATTCTAAGACTAAATCAATTTTATCCAGTAGTTTTGGAATGTTATACGTAGCATCAATTTCCTGTAATTTTTCCTCAGTTAGAATTAAAGATTGTCTAGCTAATCCTTTATTTTCTTCTTCTAAATTATTCTTCTTCACTGCATACCTAACTTTAAGTCTCAGGTCATCGTTAAGACTTTTAGAGATGTCAAATATAATAGGCATTTGAAACTTTCCACATATAGGACATTCATATAAACTGTTACTTGAAAAAGTAACTTCATCAGTGTTATTGCATATAGGGCATTGACAACCTTCTGCGTACATATCCATTCTATACCTCCATTTTAACTTTCTCTGCTTCCTCAAAATTCAACTTTGGAAGTCCTTTGACAATCTTTACTGTTGCTACGGATAGTGAAATCACACTCAGGAACAAGGATAATAAAGCAATTGCTTCAATCCTTTACAATTTTATTATACTTTCATCCCCACAGATGTTACGAACCTTTAGTCTTAAAGGTTTTTGTTCTGATTTAATTGTTCCGCTCCAAAATTCTTTGGTCTTGTTACCGTTCAATACAACATAGGAATTCTTATCAATCTTGATTTCACTATCACTCTTCCATATTCCATCAGAGTTTGTGCAATCAACAGATATGTATTCAATCGTTTCAAGTCCATTATCACTCAATGTTATAGGTTTATACTCTTTAGATGTTTTTAAGCATTGTGCCTGTCTTCTTGCATTATATTCTTCAATCTTTTGAATAACTCTATCTGATATAAACTTATCAATCCTGATTTCATACTCAGAGCAAGTCTTTTCTTGTATTTCATTCAATGAATACTCAATATGGTCTTCAATTACAACATCAGCCAACAGTTCTTTAAGGTCTCTGAGTTCAATTTCAATAGTTGTTGTGTCATCTTCATCAATGACTTGTCGTATTTCTTCTATTGAGGTTATGTCAATGTAATATACAATAACTTTCTTAACATCTTCTGGTAAATCAGGAATTGCAACTCTTATAATATCAGTCATAAGAGCCTTGTCTAAAAGTTTTGTTGAACTATCCATTAAGTTTGGTACATATACAGGAATTAAACCCTCTTTACTGTCTTGAATAGCACCTTCCCAAAATTCATCCAGTGCATCTTCATTTCTTAGTCCTTTAATTAAACTATTCATCTTATCCATTGTCTGAACAGGATTACGATATAAAGATACTCCGTCTTTAATTTCAAGAACATCAAACTCAGCCTTGCTTGCAACGAGTCTATCTCTGGTTGTTTGGATACTGTTAATTCCTATATCACAATGAATAAATTTGCGGTTTAAATCGCTTGCAACTTTAGCTGTTACCCCGCTACCCCCAAAGAAATCTGCTACAACCTTATTTTTATCTGAACTTGCTTTAATAATTCGTTCTAAAAGAGCTTCTGGTTTTTGTGTAGCATAATCTGTGTTTTGAATAGAATTTCCTTGCACTGCAAATATATCAGACCAAACATCTCCAGGGTTCTTTCCTTTTTCTTCCAATTTATCAGCATTTACATTTTGATACCTTGCTTCACCTCTTTGTGCCCTTGCTATTGTTTCAGGATTGTACTCAATTCTAACAGCATCTAAATCAAAATAAGTATCTTCATTCTTGCTATAAAAAAATATTGTTTGATGCTTTCTACCAAACGCATTATTGGCACTTGCACCTTTTATATAATGCCATATGATTTCATTTTTGAATTTATCTTCTCCAAAAATTTCATCCATAAGTATTTTTACATAATGCCCAATATTGTAGTCAAGTTGTACATAAATAGATGCAGTTTCAGACATAACACTTTTAATAGCTAACAAGTTCTCATACATCCAATTTAGGTAATCTTCTTTGTTCCAAACATCACCATACATCTTTTCTTCAAAAGCCTTGAAATCATCATTCATTTCAATTTCTTCTTCAACCTGTCTGATAGCTTCAGCAACTTTAGGGTTTCTTCTTAAATAGACCTTTTTAGCATAATCTGCTCCAGATGCAAAAGGTGGGTCGATATAAACAAGGTCAACCTTAATCCCCTTATCCTTTAAATACGCACAAGCAGAGATACATTCCCCTCTTATTAGCATATTATTATCAGGGTTAGTACCAACGGTTTCCACTTTTTCAACTTCATATAAAGGCATCCCTCGCTTTAGATGCTCCTTAATCTTATCGTTACCATTATATTTTAATGTTCTTACAAAGTTATTTAATATTGCTTGTCCCTCAATTGGTTCGGGGAAATATGGTATATATCTTGTTGCCACTACTTATCTCCTTTAAAAAATTCTTCAATCTTGGCTGATGTCTGAGTAATTTTTTCTTTTTCAGGCAAGTCGTCTTGCAGGTACATAAAATCAAACCTGTTATACTTAAACTTTTCATTATTTTGTTTAACAAATTCTTTCATAAACTCTCGTTTATCTTTGAATTTGTCAGCATAAGCACTGCCTTTTGTTTCGACAATCATAATCTTATCTATATTGTTATTCTTTCTTTGTAAAATAAGAAAATCTGGAGTGTATTTTCCTATATATTTCCAGCCATTGGATGTCTTCTTGAATGTTTTTAAGGTAAATTCTGTTAATGTTTCATCGCCGTTATAATAAACTTCAAGATTGTTTTCTTGAAAGGCTTTTATACTTAGCAAGCTAGATAAATAGCTTCTTTCAAAAGAACTGTCAGTTTTATATGGTAAATAATGATATGTTTTATCTTTTTCGGGATGTTCAATCTTAGCTTTACTTTCTAACTCTTGAGCCATTTTTTCATTGCCAGATTTCCTTAACATATCAGCTATTTTTATTTCTTCATCAGTTAATGCGCAACATTCATCTTCTTGAACAATTTTTTCAACAACTTCAGCACAAGGAATATATCTTTCTTTTTCAAAGGTTTCAATAGGTGATGTTAATTTTTCAACAATAAGTAAGCTAGCACTTTTTTTAATAACATCTTCTTTGGTTTCAACTTCTCTTATATCACAAAAGACTTTTCTGATATTAGCTTCAATATTTTTTGTATTAAACTTAGATGAAAAATAGCATATATTGTCTTTTGTATAGGTAATCTTATCAAAGATTTTTTCAAGTTCTTTTTTGTATGGTAATAAATCTGAATAAGACAGGGTATTAAAACTGTCTTTTATAATTGTATGAAGCCAGATATTGAAGTTTGCTACAATATCACCTCTCTCAATAGTTTTAGGGTCATAGCTAATTATTTCACCAGTCATGAAGTTTTGTTCCATAATCATTTCATGCCTGTCTTCATTGTTAGCTACATTTACGATTTTACTAGGGTCAGCAACTTGGAGTACGATAGTATTATATTCAACTTTCATTTGATAAAAATCTATTGGTGGTACTTTTAGCTTATCCATCCTATTATATCTGTTCAATATATCAGCTTCTTTTTTGCTGCCAGATTGAAATTCTTTCAATCCAATATGATGTTGCTTTTGCAGTTGTAACTGTAATTTATTAGAGTTAGACTCATTTAGATATATCAAAGCTGTTTCAACTTGTTTTTTATCAACTTGTCTTAAACATCTACAACTTGTTTGCAATACCATGTTTGTGGGGCAATCGCCCTCTTGAGAAAGAATAATACCAGTTAAACTCTTGCAATCCCAGCCTTCTTTGCCGATTTGCACAAGTAAAACTATTCTGATATTTGACATATCTGTATCAAGCACGGCAAATTCTTTATCAGCATTTAAAGGTTCGGGATAAACTTTGTTTCCACCATGAAATTTCAGAATAACCTCATCACTGTTTAAACCATATTGAGAAGCAATTCTATAGCATAAAGGATAGATATGTTCTTCAAGGGTTTCTATTGTTCCACAATATATGCCAAGTTTAGCTTTCGTTCCGTCAGGATACACAGTATCTTTATATAAATCAAAGAACTCTTTTAACCCATTTTCCACAATAGATAATCTGTCTGTACTATCTGAAATCTTAACAATAGGTTTCTTCAAAAAGTTTCCTACCCCTTCAACTAGAGGATAGTAATGTACAACATTTGTGATTTCTTTGTTTTGAGTTTTTAGGTTATCTGTAATTTTTACATTATCGGCTTTTTCTAAATATGGAGTTCCTGAAAAACCAATTACTGAGTTAAGAGTATCATTTCTACCCCATTCGGTTACAACTCCTCTTAATTTGATGCTATCGGATGTTGCATGGTGAACTTCATCTATATAAACGGACAAATTAGGTATCTTGCCTATTAAAGCTCTTAGCTCATTTGATGCGTTGTATTTTGCAAGTTCTTCATTACTCATGAGTTTTTGCTGGTCTTGTGTTTTCTTTTCAACTCTATCAAGAATAACCTTTTCAGCATTAGTTACGGCTACTAAACCAAACAACTCTTCTAATGGTTGATGTATGGCAATTTTCTGTACATTAGGGTTCTTTACTTTATTGCTTTTGCTTGCCGTTCTGCTCTGGTCTAGGACTTCAAACTTAATTATCTGTTTTAATTTAGATGCAACAGGTTCTGGTATAATCCAACTAGGATTAAATCTTTGTATTGTTTTTAAACTAGGAATTACAGAACTTTTTAAACCAGACGGTGCAAGTATAATGAAATTGTGAGCAAAATTTCTATTTTTAGGTTCATTAAGAGCAAAATACAAATCCAGATAGATAAAACAAGCCATTAGGTAAGTTTTTCCAGCACCCATTGGCAAGCTGAAAAGATAGTCCGTATATTCTACATTGTAAAAAAGGTTTTTAAAAACTTCCTTGTAATCTATTTTATCAAAATTAGACTTTATCTCTTTTTCTAATTTTACTGATACTTGCTCACCCTTATCATTTTGAGTAACCGCATACTGGTATAAAGCTAATGCACAAGGGTTATTATTCAAAAAATCTCTTGTGTTTTGAGCAATTTCTAATGTCGACACGTCCAATGTATTAAAAGTGCCCTTATAAAACAGTTCCCATAAAGGTCTGTTATTACAAGCAATCTTCAAGAATAGATATGTCTTTATAGCATCAATTTGAACCTCTCTAAGTTCACGGGCATCTTCCATGTACTTAACCAATTCTTTAACAGTACATTCCTTAGAACCATACCAGCTATCCCTCTTTTGTTTAATTATAGAATAAAACACTCAGCATACCTACCTTTTTAAGTAATCATAACATAAACATATTTAAAATTGTAAATAAGTATTCTTTATTAATACTCTCTTTTATACAATCAAGCTCGTTTTCAGCTTTATTTACATATTTTTCAATAAGGTTTATGCTTTTATAAGTATACTTTTCTTTTCTAACTATTTCAATAATATCCTTTTTGCTTTTCTTTAATAATTCAGGATAATCGTTATAAGCGTATATAAAGCTGCTGTTATATATTCTGTTTTGTATATCATTTAATAACGGTTTTTGTTTATTTTCGTCCAATATATTATTTAAATCGTCTTTTATCTGAAAAGCTATTCCTAAATATCTAGCAAATTTTATAAATTTTATTGCTTTTTTATATTCTTTTACATATAAAACGCAATAGGCATAAATCGGTGCTTCAAAAAGCAGTGAAGTTTTTTTTATGCATTTAATTATATAATTGTTTATATCTGAGACAATATTTCTATTTTTATACTGGTTAATTTCCCCTAAACACATATGGTTAATAGTGCGGTTAAAATATTTTTCAATCCTCTGGGAATTAAGGCTATACATTTCTTTTACGGCAATTGTTAGTATATAATCACCAAGCAGGCAGGCAAATTTATTATCGTATTTTTTATTAAATGTTTTTTTTCCGCGTCTTATTTGGGCTTTATCAACTACATCATCATGAATTATAGAAGCATTATGTATAAGTTCTGTTATTGCACCTATTTTTATTATATTTTCGTCAATTTCCGTATCATTTGCAAGGCACAGTAAAAACAAAACAATACTTCTTATATTTTTGGAATATTTTAAAAAGTCTTTTATTTCTTCTTTTAAAGCTTTTTCAATATAGCACAGTTTGTTTTCAATATTTAAATATAATGTGTCATAATAGCATTTTAAGAATTTTTTTATTTTTATAAAATCATTATTCGACAAAAGTTGCCCCGTTTTGTTCAATATCAAACGTAAAAACTTGTGATTTAATATTTAAATCACTCCATATTTGTTTAACCGAATCCCTGACTTCAGATACAGCATCAATGTTTGAGATAACAGCAATTGAGGGTCCTGCGCCTGAAAGAACTGTTCCGTAAACATCGTTTAAGTTTTTAAACCGTTCACGTATTGTTCCAAAGCCTGCTATTAGTTTTTCGCGGTATGGTTCGTGCAGTTTGTCTTTAAGTGCTTTTTTAAGTAAACTGCTATCTTGTTTTTCACAAGCTTTTATAAGCAATCCCAAATGGCTTAGATTATATGTTGCGTCTTTCATACGAACGCATTGTGGCAAAACCGAACGGGAAATATTAGTGGCAAGTTCAAAATCAGGCACACATATATTTATTTTCCAATCTTTTGACCAGTTTAATTTTTCATAAACTATACTTCCGTCATCATCATTTGAACTCAAACAAAATCCGCCTGCATAAGCTGGAACAATATTATCAAGATGCCCTTCGACTTCGCGTGCAATAGTAAGTATAGCTGCTTCATCAGCAGGATTCCCAAGCAGTTTATTTGCTGCCATAACACCTCCTATTATTACTGATGCACTGCTTCCCATTCCTCTAGTTAAAGGAATATTGGTTTCAATTGTTATTTTAAGCTCACTTGGTGTCATTCCTATTGAATTATAAAGAAGCTCAATTGATTTATAAACGATATTGTTTTCATCTGTTGGTATAAACAAAACTCCGTCATCATCACGTTTATTAACAATCTGTATACTTACACCCGAACCAGGCATGACAGTTTCTTCTACTGTTATTTCATTATATATTGGCAATGCCATACCCAAACAATCAAATCCGGGACCAAAATTTGCAGTTGTCGCCGGTACTTTTACTTTTACTTTCATATTTTTTATTTACTTTCAATCCTTTTGTTTATTTCCACTATGTGGAGTGATTTTCTTATTATATTTATTATATTATGTCCTCTGATTGGGACGAAACAAAGACGATTCATTTTTTGTTTCAACAACCATTTGTTTCGCCAAAGAGGGTATATGCAAGGGTGCTAGCGGATTCGTCTGGCTTGCCTGCTTGTAAGGAACCTAACGGAGTGCCGCAATTGTTAAATTGCGAAACGGAGTTGCTACGGTTCCGAACCCGACGTAATCCA